>DATEPG010000091.1:0-7034 GCA_035273265.1 Polyangiaceae bacterium | reverse complement strand
GTTCCGCGAGATCCACCCGACAAGCGCGCGGCCCCAGATCGACGTAGCCGAGACGACGCCAGACGTCCGGCGACAGCGTGCGGGTCTCGTAGTTGGTCTTGCCTGGTGGCGGCAGCACCAGCTCGGGCTCGAAGACAGCGCTGAACGTTGCGCGCTGCTCGAGGCCCGCCCGCCGCAGAGTCGAGCCCAGAAAGACCGACAAATGCCCGACAACCACGCCTAGCTTGTGCAAGAGTTGCCGGTCCTTCTGAGTCAGCACCGAGAGCGAGGCCTGCAGCTCTTGGACACTGGCCGTGCCCAGGCCGCTTTCCAGTTGGTAGGCGATGGCACGCAGCGCGGGTTGCTCCGACCCCCCCAGCTCTCGCAGCGCACTCAACGGGCGACTCACGGCATCGCGCGCAAACGCCAATAGGCGCCGCTGCAGTCGGATGCGCAAGCCCGCCCCCAGCTCTTCGTGCGTTGCAAGTTCCACGTTGGGCGCCGTCACGTGAGCGCCACGCACCAGCCGACCCAAGGCCAACCCCTGGGCGCTCACTCGACCGCGAGCATCGAGCTCGAAAGTTTCGTGCGCAGCGTCTACCAAGTCTTCCAGCGAGGTCGGCACGGGTGCGCGCGAAGCACCGCCGACGACCGAGAGTCGAAGCTTGCTGAGCGCGGCAAACGGATGATGGCGGTCGAGCTCGCGTTCTTCGGCTGGGAGCCGCTGCTGGCGTTCGCTCGAGCGAGCCGAGCGCTTGGCTTTGGTTTGCTTCTCGACGAAGGTCGAAACCAAGCTGCTGTGCAGCGCGTCGCTCAGGCGGTCCTCCAAGCGACTCAGATGTGCCGACCAGAACGCCGGATGGGCGCAAAACCCAGCGCGATTGACCACGAACGCCCAAGTTCGCAAACGGGCGATGCGGGCCACGATCGCGTCTACGTCGCCGCTCTCTTGGGCGAACTCCTGAGTGCGAGCGGCTAGAAAATCGTCGGACAGCGGGCCATGGGCGAGCGCCAAGAAGATCTCGCGCAGGAGCTCGAGGTGCACCTCGAACAAGATGCGGCGAAAATCTGGGATCTGGCAGACCGCCCACAGCCTCTCGATCGCTTCTGGCTCGCGAGCCTGAGCTTGGATCGAGGGATGGTCGAGCAGCGCGCGGAGCGAGCGCCGATCGAGCGCGTCCGGCACGGCTGCGAGGTATGCGGCGGGTGCTGGCGCATCCAGCGAGGCGAGCAGTGTCCCCGGCGAGGAGAAGTCCAGCTCGGCGTTGCGATAGCGGAGCTTGCGCTGCGGCTCGAAGCGATGCTGCTCGATGCGTTGCGCCGAATGCAGTGGCAGCTCGAGCGGACTCAGCGTGCCAAAGCTGCCGTCACGCAAGTAGCGGCCCGCGCGTCCAGCGATCTGAGCCAGCTCCGCGTCCTCCAAACTGCGCGCGTTGCGGCCATCGAACTTGCGCAGCGAGGCAAACGCCACGTGCCCAACGTCCAAATTCAAGCCCATACCAATAGCGTCCGTAGCGACCAAGTAATCGACCTCACCGGCCTGAAACATGGCCACTTGCGCGTTGCGCGCGCGCGGCGAGAGCGCGCCCAAAACCACTGCCGCGCCGCCGCGCAAGGCACGCAAGCGATGCGCCAGTTGGTACAGCTCCGGCACCGAGAATGCCACCACCACGCTGCGCTTCGGCAGTCGCTGCAGCTTGCTGCTGCCCGCAAAGCTCAAGCGAGACAAGCGCGGGTGCTCTTGGTGCTTGGCCGCAGGCACTACCCGCTCCAAAAGCGGCCGCATCGTGCTCGAGCCCATGAACCAGCTCTCGCGCCGCCCGCGCGCGTGGAGCAAGCGTTCGGTGAACACGTGTCCACGCTCATCGTGGCTGGCTAGCTGAACCTCGTCGATGGCCACGAAGTCGACTTCGTGGCTCATCGGCATGGCCTCGGTGGTGCACACCCAGTAGTCGGGCCGACGAGGCACCCGCTTTTCCTCGCCCGTGACCAGCGCCACGCGATCTTCACCGACGCGAGCGCTGACGCGGTCGTAGACCTCACGCGCCAAGAGCCGCAACGGCAAGCCGATCATCCCGCTGCTGTGTTCGAGCATGCGTTCGACCGCCCGGTGAGTCTTACCCGTATTGGTCGGCCCCAGCAGCGCGACGCTCTCGGTGGCACCTACGAACGACACGGCTAGAGCATAGCGCAGCGGACGCCGCCCGCACGCAGTGCTCAGTCCTTCGTCGGTTTGCCCGCGGCGCACTGGTCGCGAGTGACCCTGCGTCTAAGCGCCACAAATGTCGTCGGGTCAGCTATTTTACCCGATCGCCGGACACGGCCCGTCCGGGCAGGGCCGCTACGCAGTCAGCTGCGCACAGCACCAGCTGGAGCCCGACGGCTTCATGAAGCCTCGCAGTTCTCGAGCACGAACGTGCTGATTGCGCCGATGCCGCAGGCCGCCCCAGTCGACGAAGAGCTGACGCTCGGGCAAGAGAACGTTGCCCACAGGCTACCGGGTTTGACGTTCTGAGCGACCACGGAGACCGTGCAGCCTCCCTCCGTACTGTGGAAGACATCGGCGAGCTCAGGGGTGTACACGCTGATCGTCGCGGTGCCAGTTTGCTCGTCCGCGTCGATGATGCCGTTCTTGACTATCAGCGTCACCTTCGCCAGTTCACTGCTCTGCCCCTGAATGCTGCCGGAGAAGAAATACGGGCCGCCGCCGCGCACGACGCAGCTGACTTTCGCGCCGGCCTCTCCGTCAATCAAACGATCGCCGACCGAGCTGCTCGTCGGCGCTTGGGGATTGCCGACCTGGTATGTCTTGGAGGCCACGGGACAGGACGTGGGCTTCACCTGCTGCAAGAGCAACGTCATGTTGCCTTGCGCCGGCGGATGCGCCGAAGCGCCCGCTGAGCCGGCCGCAGCGGTACTCCCGGCCGCGCCATCGGCCGTGACGTTGTCACCCGAGCAGCCCGCTAAGGCAGCTCCGCCAGCCACTACCACCACCGAAAACAACCATGCGCGCTTCATCGCTATCACTCCTAGCAGATATATTGCTCCTCTAGACGACTGAGGCTCGCGTCGTGCTCGGCGATTGAACCTTCGTGTGGGGGCTGCAGCTCGTTCCGCCGCCGACCTGGTCTTTGCTCAGCGCTTGCTGAACCCACGCCAGTTCGGCAAGCCGGCGACGAAGTCTGGCCACACCTTTTGCAATCCCGCCTGCATTTCGCGATTCAAATTGTGACCGGAACGCGGATCGCCGCCGATCAAGGCTTGGATGCCGGCGGCGCTCAGCTTGGGCTCGACCGCGCGCATGGTGCTGAAACACGCGGGCGTTCCGCAGGCCAGCAGCACGCTGGCAACTCCGCGCGCGCGGAGTTTATCGAGGAATGCTCGGTTTTGCAGCAGCCCATAGCCACCCTCCGCCAAGGCGATGAACGGGAACGATTGCGCAGGATCCAGCAGCGTGGGGCCGGCCAGCGTCGCGCCTTGGCTGAAGCCGACGTAGAGCGTCGGCCCGTCCGCGATGTATGCACCGAAACGCGCGCGTGCGGCGCCGATCGCGCTAGCGACTCGACGTCGGATCGTCTCCGCGCTGTCCCAGGCGAAGCGCGTCGGGTCCATCTTCATGCCTTGCGGACAAACGACGAATGCGTACTCGCCGGCCACCATGCGCCAGCCCCCACACGCCCACTCGGCGCGATCGCCGGCGCCGTGCACCGCGACGATCAGCGGCCGCGGTTCACGCGCGCCGATTGGCGGACATACGTAAGCTTGGTCCCCGCGCTCGAGCTCGAGGTGTTCGATCCATGCCACGCCCGACAACGGGGCTAGTCCGACAGCGGGTGGAGCCGAGGCAGCGGGTGGAGCCGAGGCGGCGGCACGTGCGGCCGACACGGCAGGCGCGGCGGATGCTGCGCCCGACTCGACGCTCACTCGCGGTGCAGCCTGCGAATGGGCGGCTCGGCGACAGCCGAGAACCGCAAATACTGCTAAAAGCAACGCAAAACGCACGTTCAGCGCTCGCTTGATGGCTCCGCCGGAGCGGCTTCGCGGCGGCGCTTCTTTCGCTTGGGGCTCACATCGGGAGCGGGGTAGTCGTAGCTCGTGACTTTGGTCGAGGGAGCCGCGTTCGCCGGCTTCCAACGGAACGCCAACGCTTGCATCGGTCTACCGAGCGCGTACAGCACGCTCGTCTCGTAGCTGGCCAAGGGCGGCGTGGGCGTGCCAGCGCGTTGCACGAATGCTGGATGATGCGAACCACGGTCGAGCTCGACGATGCGCGTGCAACCCACGCGCAGCAGGGCTGCGGCCAAGGTATCACTCGTATCGTGCAGGGCCGAGGCCACGATCAGTCGCTCGCCAGGCGTGATGCACAGCGCCGCGCGTCGCCTCATGTCCCCGCGTTCACGCGCTCGAGGTTCGAGCTTTCCGTTCTCCACCAACAGCGGCAGCTGCACGGCTTCTTCGTCCGCGGTCAAGGTCGGCGCCACGCCGGGCGCGTCGATGCGCGCAGCAGTGATCGGCGACAGCACGAGCGTGGCGTAGCCCGTGCGCAAAGGCAGCGTGGCCTGAGCTCCGAAAGCAAAGCCGTAGCGCGTCGACTCGGTGGTGTGCCCGAGGCCAATCGCCGCCATCACTCGGTGTTCGGTCGCGTCATCGGGGCCGGTTTTTAGGCCGGGTGCGCTGGAGGAGACCGGCTCGCGGGTGCCGGCTCGAAAGCGAAATTCGGCATGGCCCGGCTCGAAGCTCAGCAGATCGACCTGCACGCTGCCCAGGATCATCTGGCTCGCGTACACCCCCGGCAACCAACTCGGAGTGGCTTGCGTGCCACCGTCGACTGCCCATGACAGCGCGGAAGCGTCATGCGGCGTCGCATCGCGGACCGTGACGTAGAAAAAGTCCTTGGCCGACCAGCGCACGAATTTTTCGGGCGGGATCTTCATCCGTTCGTCGGCGAGTTTGAGGTGGTACTCGGCCTTCTTCGGGTTCACCACATCCGTGTAGACGAAGCCCGCGTGGGCAGGGTTCATGTCCAGGTGCATGGCGTACGAGCAACCCGCTTGACGCAGCGCTTTGCCCAAGGTCGGGCCGTCGATCTCTTCACCCCAAGCGTAGTACAAGTGACCGGCCGCGGTGACGCACAGCGCGGTGCGTTGGGTCATCACGCTGGTGCCCTCGAGCTGCCAGCCCCAAAGCCTGCGGCCCGTCGGGTTGGCAATGCCGTCTTCCACGAGCGGATCCAGATTCTGGCGAAATGATGCGATATTCGAGGGGATCCCGTTGCTCGGCGGCCAGCTGCCCAGGCCTACCGCCGAGGCGTCGGTGACGATCACGGTCGCGCCGCCCGCCACCGGCGGCAAGAGCACGCGCTTGTTGACCATCATGCCGTAGGCGCCGTGCTGCGTCTTGAATGCGCCGTTGAACGTGCCGACGACGCGGCGGTACACGGACGGATCTTGCGGAAGGTGCCCCTCGCCCGGGGAGCCGGTGGTCGGTTTCGGATCTTCGTAGCCCGCCTGCATGCCGAGCTCGAGCTGGCGCATATCCATGGCCACCAAGACGAGCTCTGAGTACGGCCTTTCCGGATCCGGCCTGATCACTGTGCGATAGAAGTACGCGGGCGGTTTCGCGTCTGCGGCCAACCCGCGCATCGGCTTCAAGAAGCCGTACGTGACCGGAGCCCACTGGCCTTCGCCCGGTTTTGGATCTTTCCAAATCGAAGGCACGCTGGGGGGCGGCCAGGAATCGGCCGCATGCGCAGAGTCGTTGCCGTCGAGCACCTGGGCCACGACCTGTTCAGCCGGGGTGGCCTTCAGCGCGCTCGCCGTTTTAGCGGTGAAGAGCGCGAAGCTAGCGCGCTTGACGCTGTCTTTTACGCCAAAAACCTTATTTTCGAGCCAGGCGATCGGCCCCGGTCCGACCTCGGCGCGGACGGTATCGACCAACCAGAGAATCAGCGGCTTCGGCACGTGTACCTCGGGCACGGCCCTCGCGGCGATGGCCTCGCCGCCGTCCGACCCGCGCAGCGAACGCTGCTCGGTTTGATAGTGAAGACCACGCCCCGCGTCCCCGAAGTCGATCTCGAGGTTGGGTGGATCGAGCGTGAGCTTGGCGCTCTGTGCGGGTTGGTCGAGCACGATGTTCGTGCGTCCGAGCCCGGCGAAGCTGCCCGTGTTTTGGTAGGAATTGATCGCCAAGAGCACGCGGTCGAAGACTCTGTCCGGGCGATCGGTGCGCGGAATGCCGGACAGATCGAGCACGCTCAAGCCTTGAATCCGTCCAAACGCCAGCGTGGCGAAGGTGGCGCGGTTGCCGCGCGCTTCGAGCGCTGCGTCGTCTCCGACCGGCGTGTCGGTCACGTTGTGCAATGCGCCTACGGACAAGGGCTGGCCATCGAGCGTCACGCGCACCCGAGCTCGGTACAGATCGCGCGCGCTACCGGTCAGGGTTCGACCCAAGAACAGCACCCGGCGTCCGACGAGCAGCTCCTCGATTGCGCCGGGACTCGGCTCCCAGATCAGCTCCTCCGGCTGGACCACGCCGCCGATCGCGCCACCGAGCAATTGTGCCACCCCGGCCAGCGATCGCTCGGGAGGCCTGGTCGCAGAACAGTGGGATACCGTTGCGAGCAACGCCACGGAGCCGAATAGCAGCCCGCGCCGCCGAAAAAAGGCCAAAGGGAACTTCATGGCGAAGGGATCGGGGGTCTACTTTCGGCGCGCCCACGGCGCAAGTCGCCCGGAATATTCCGGCTCGCCTCGGTTCTCGTCGTCCCCCCCTTGTGAAGCGTGCAAGTGGCTGTTACCGAAGGGCGTCTTGGCCGCGAGCAACCTAAAAGTTCGACTTCTCACCGCTGCTGTCGTCGTGCCGCCGCTGATGTGGCTGCTGTTCCTCGGGCCGGCCTGGGGTTTCTTCGTGTTGGTGCTGGTCGCCGCGGCGATTTCCGCGGACGAGCTGTTTCGCATGACGCACCCCGGCGATGGCATCGCGCGCGCCATTGGCGTGCTCACCACTCTGGCTGTGGCGGTCAGCTTGTACCTGTTCGGGAGCGACCCGCGCGTTCT
>DATEPG010000090.1:0-61499 GCA_035273265.1 Polyangiaceae bacterium | reverse complement strand
ACGCGCTGCCGTGGACGCCTGTACACAGTCGCGCCTTCCTGACGACAGAGCGCGATGAACAACAGGCGTGAGTACATGTCGTCCACGCTATAGACCTGCTCGAACTCGCCCTCGCGAATATCGAGCCCCGGGCGACCGTCGCCACGCGTGACCACAAACTCGAGCGCAGTAACCGCGGGCAGCTCAGCTTCCGTCAACCTGGGGGGCGCGCCACGATCACTTGACACCCAGCTCGCCTCGCATGCGCGTGCCGCCGCTGCAATCGGGCCCCGAGCACACCCGATTTCGGGCGGCAATCCTCGGAATTTACGTCCTTGGCGGATGGCTTACGTTGCGCTCGCTCGGACGCTTTCCGAGAGCGGCTTCGACGCGGTGTGCGAGATAGCGGCCAATCACATCGCCGTGTTTCTGAACTTCAGCTTCTGGGAACTCGAAGACTTTGGTTCGGATGGCATCGACGCTGCTGAGCACGACCGCCTCCTCGGCGTGCTGAAAGGGCTGTGGTCGCAAGGGCAGCGGGCGGCGTTTCCCCTTGGACTCGCCGGATGCGCGTGACTGGCGACGAGTAGTGAGCGAGTACCGGTGTCGCGTCTGCGGCCTGCTTCAGGTCGAAAATCCCCTGCCCTTCAGTGAGCTGACATCGATTCTCACCGGTACATCAACGCCAGCCTGACGGCGTCGACATCTTCACTTCAGTGCACGAGGAGGGACTTGAACCCCCACGCCTTGCGGCGCCCATCGCAAAATCTTTTGGGGTCGGGGCCCCAAAAGTCAGGGGTGGGGCCCCGTTGAATTCATTTCAACGGGGCGGGGCTGAAAGCCCCGACGACAGTGCACGAGGAGGGACTTGAACCCCCACGCCTTGCGGCGCCGGAACCTAAATCCGGTTGGCGTGTATCGAGCTGCCGCCAGATGTAGCGAAGCGCGGATTTCGCCAGGGTGTTCGCTACATCTGGCGGCGTTTCGATGCACGCGGTGGACGATTCAAAGACGATTCAGACCGCCTCGCCATCACCCGACGTCGCACCGGAACTGGCGGACGCAGGCACCGGGCAGTAGCGTCCCACGGGGTGCTGCACCAGTCCGACTAGCCCGCTAGCTGTGTCCTCCGCCTTGCACCGTTCGCACCGAGCTCCACCTTCAGCGCGCCACGTAGAGAGCCGGCCAGGGCTGCCGCGCGGGATCGGCAGGCCGCAGTTCAGACGTTCAGACGACTCCGCGAGGTTCAGACGCTTGGCCCGCTGGCGGGCTGCCGTCATCGAAATATCGAAATGCCTCCGGCCGCATCATCGTCCTTCACCTTGAATCACACGCGTGCATTCCCGACCGAACCACGGAGCCGATCACCGTCAAACGGCGAAGCCGTCGAACTGCGTGATCACGTACTCAAGCCAGTGGCACCAGCGGCTCACTCCCAAGGGCCCGCTGGCATTGACGAATTGACAACATCTTCGATCACTGAGCCGTAGAGCCAATACGGGTTTCCTGCCAATGCGGCGCCCGAACCTTGTACTACCGGTCCCCAGCCAGCCGTCTGCCAGCGTTCGAGCTGAGGGCGTGCGTCATATGTTGACACCGTCACGTAGTCGGTGCCTCGCGCCGCCGGCTTGTAGAACGTGACACTCGGGAACAGGCTGTGGTGAAGGAGTCTTCCCTCGGTATAACCGTTTGCGTACACTTTTAGCTCAAGCTCCGTCCAAATCGGCGGAAACGTTTTCACAGCGTGGACGATCATGCGACCGACGGGGCCACCAGCCACCGCACCAAATTGTTCGGGGCTTTGCGTACGCGCTCCGATGATCTGCGAAAACACAATCGGGTCTTTGCCAACCTTCACGGTCCGGATTGGCGAGTAGTATTCCGAAGGGATACCGCCATAAGATTTGCCACGGTAAATGCCACTGGCGGACGTAAAACCGTGACCCGTCGCCAACTTGGTCTTGTCGTCGATGTTGACGAAGACCTCAAGGAGATGTGCAAAACGATAGCCTTTGTTCCCGGTAATCATCTCGCGGGTCACGCGATGACCGAGCGGCTTTTCGTCCGTCTCGGGAAGCTTCGTGCGTTTGTCGATCCAACTAGCAGTCGCTATCGAGTGCGTGTACGTCTTGAATGACAAAGCTCCCCTCCTCTTCCTTGGCCCGAGGAAAGGCTATCCTTGGAGCGGTGCCTTGGTCAACCCGTTAGGTAGCCCGTTGCAGAATACGAAGCCGGATTCATATTCGCTCATGCTCAAACATCGCCGTGTGCTGACTTGGCTGTGGCGGGCGTGGGCATCGACGCCACTGGTCATTGTGAGCTGTTCGCTACTGATCGGCTACGTCCGTACGTCAGGGCGCCTGTATCCGGTTTGGGATATGTTGGAGAACCTAGTTGGCCTCGGGTTTTCTGGGCTGGTCTGCCTGCCCTTCATCATCGGCGCTTGCTACCTTGACCTGAACACCAGCGTGCCGCGTTGGTTGATTTGGGGACCCGTCACGTTAGTGATGCCGCTGGCCTTGGTGATGTTCATCACGTATGTGTTTGGCGACCTCGGCGTATCCATCCGCACGTTTACCACGTCGCTTTTCGAACGCTTGTAGCGCAGTGCGTGCCGGCACCGACGTGGCCATCGAGCCACTTCCACAGCATAACCGCCAAGCGTACCATCGCCTCGATCGCAAACTCCGTCGAGCTCGGGGCTCCCTTTCCGGCGCGCAGCGCCAAGTTCCACATGTACCGATAGCGATTGTCGAGGTCGGGGGCCGTCGAAACGACCGCCCCCGGTAGTTGAGTTTCGCCTTCGAACGGCGCCGCTTAGCTCGAGCCCGAGCTCGAGAAGCCGAGCGTAGTGGCCCACGTTTCCGGTGACGAGCGCGCGTCCACGGGCACGCGGGGCGTGGATGCAATTAATTCATGGGACCGGCGCGTCCGATCGGGCGTCACGCCCCAGTCGTGCTCCTGCAGCGCCTATCGCGTTCCCTACGCAGCCGAATCGTCCACCGCCGCTGTGTCGTCACGAGCAGGCGATCAGCGTGGCTTCAGATTTTTCTTGCGATCTCACTCAGTGCACGAGCAGCGACTTGAACCCCAGGCCGCCGCGCGAGCAGTAGATCTTTTGGGGTCGGGGCCCCAAAGTCAGGGGTGGGGCCCCGTTGAATTCACTTCAACGGGGCGGGGCTGAAAGCCCCGACGACAGTGCACGAGGAGGGACTTGAACCCCATGCCTTGCGGCGCCGGAACCTAAATCCGGTTGGCGTGTATCGAGCTGCCGCGAGATGTAGCGAAGTGCGGATTTCGCCAGAGTGTTCGCTACATCTGACGGCGTTTCGATACAGCCCGTGGACGATTCAAAGACGATTCACCGGGGCCTCGCGGCGGCTCGGTAGGGCTAACCTTAGGGTAGCTTCGAACGCCCGGGTGTCATTCACTCACCGAACTTGAACCGGCGCCCGTTGCAGTGCAGAATGCATTGCATGGCTCAGCGCGCCGATGCACAGCTCACCTTCCGGCTTCCCAAGAAGATCGCGGGCGATCTCTCACGCATCGCGGCCCGTCGGGGTCTCCAACGCTCAGATCTGCTGCGAGAGGTCGTCGAACAGATGGTCGCGGAGGAAGCGAAGGCGAGTTCGAATTTCGAGCGCGTGAAAGATCTCATCGGGGCGGCCAGCACCGGACAGCCCGACCTCGGCAGCGAGCATCGTCGCCATCTGAAAAATGGCTTTGGCCGTGACCGCTGAGCTCCTTCTCGACACCGGTCCGCTCGTGGCGCTCCTGGACGCATCAGAGCGCCGTCACGCCGATTGCTCGGCGACTTTGTCCGCCTGGCGAGGCGCCGTCGTCACGACTGAGGCCGTCGTGACGGAGGCTGCCTACCTGCTCTCGTCCGCTGGTGCGGATGGCACGCTGCCGATCCAGTTCTGCCTGCGCGGCGGCGCCACGATGAAGCCCTGGACCGACACGCGCGCAGATCGCGCTGGTGAGCTGATGCGTAAGTACCATGACGTACCCATGGACTATGCAGATGCGACCCTGGTCGCGCTGGCGGAAGAACTCGACACGCCGAATGTCTTCACGCTCGACCTACGCGGGTTCCGAACCTACCGCTGGAAGACGCGGCGCGCGTTCAAAATATACCCGCCGACCTGAGCACCGCGCGGACGCTCATAACCTGGTACGCTCGACCGAGTGACCGCGTTGGACGTCTTCCCGTGGTGGGTGCGCTGGGTATCCCCCGGGGTCACGCTGTGCTTGGGCCTTGCACTGCTGGTTTTCGGAAGCGAGCTCTGGTCGCGCGGTGCCGTTCGCTCACTCGCTCGGCTGGGGGCGCAGCATTGGAGCGAGCGTGCCCGAATCTGGTTTGCGTGGCGCGGTGTCATCTCGGGCTGGCACGGTCGGTCGTGGTTGGCATTTGCTTGGTCGAATCAGTGCTAGCTGCTCACAACACAATCCGCTCGACACTGTGCCTGGCCGTCGTCGCGTCGATATTATCGGTCGCACTGCTAGCGCCACGCACCTCTCATTGGGTCGCGCGTATTACGGAGATGCGGCCACCGCGCTCTGCGCTGCGAGCGGCGGTGGCCTTCCACGCCATCCATTTGTCTTCGTTTTGGATTGCGCTCATCTTTTGCAGCGCCGTGCCAGACCGCTACGACGTCGGAGGCATCGTCTGGGCATCGTTGTTGCTGCTCGCGCTGCTCTGCGACGGGCTGGGCGCGAGCAGTTGGTTGCTGACCATCGTCGGCCTCCTCAGACCTGCCCGCCCAATTGTCGTCGAGGCGGTGGAGAACGCGCGCCGCCGCTTGCAGCCACCCGGCCCCAATGTGCAGGCATTCGAGGTCGAGCTCAGCAGCGCTAATGCGTTCGCCTATCCTGGAAGGCAAATCGTCTGCTTCACCACTGCCGCCGTCGAAGGCCTCACGCCGGGACAGCTGACTGCCATTGCTGCGCATGAACTGGAGCACGTGCGAGAGTCACGGGGGACCCGCGCTCTGCGAGCAACTTGGAGCATGGCCTACGCACTTCCACCGCTGTTTATTCCAGCGCTGCCCCGTTCTCCGGCGAACGGACTCGTGCTCGGCATGGTTCTGTTTATCTTGTGCGCATTTGCTTATCGCTCGCTCTCCGGTCGGTTGGAACAGCGCGCCGACAGTGCGGCGACCAAAAATGGGCAGGACGAAGGCCAGTACGCCGTGGCTCTCGAACGCCTGTATGAGCTCAACCTGCTGCCGGCGGTCACGTACGTTCGACAGACCCATCCGCATTTGTATGACCGCCTCATAGCAAGCGGTTCCACTCCCATTTTTCCTCGGCCGCTGCCTCCACCTCGCTGGCCCGCCTTGCTCTCGATCGTGTTAGTCGTGCTCTGCACTGTCTCCTTGGGCGTCGCTCAGATCGCGGTCACTACCCGGCTCGCTGCTGGGTTGGACTTGCGCAATGAAGCTCAGCTCAACTGGGCTGTAGCGCTCGAGGGCGCGAGCGCAGATTGGCTGACCGTCGCCGGACATTGGCTCGGGCAGGGTCGCTTACGGGAGGCCAACCTCGCTCTCGACGTTGCTGAGCGTCACGGCATGCGCCCCGCGCAAGTCCTACGTGCCGGTCTCGCCTCGCGCAGCGGTAACTGCAGCAAGGCTACCCGCCTGCTCGCGGATGCGGGTCTCACCGGCTGCAGCGACAGGCACTGCATCAAGGAGCTTTTCAAGCTCTGCAATGGTCGTCGCTGCTACGCAGTTGTATCCGAATACTCACACGTGTTGGAGCTCTGTCCACCACCTTGAGCCGCCGCCCGCGTTACTCAGCAATCTCTCAACGCGATCACGACGACCTCAACGATTTTAACTCAGTGCACGAGGAGGGACTTGAACCCCCACGCCTTGCGCGCCCATCGCAAAATCTTTTGGGGTCGGGGCCCCAAAAGTCAGGGGTGGGGCCCCGTTGAATTACGCGCTTCGTGATCCCCGAAGGGGGACATTTCAACGGGGCGGGAGCGCTTCACGTTGAATCACACGCGTGTCATCCTACGCTGATGAAACGCGCCGCCAATGGCTTCAGCGCCGATGTGACCCGTCGGGTCGTAGCAATCAGTTACAGGCAGCTGGATTACTGGGACAAGACCGGGCTGCTACGACCTTCGGTCCAGCGCGCCCGCGGCAAGGGTTCGCGGCGCATCTATTCCTTCGAAGACTTGGTCGAGCTCCGTGTCATCGCCAGCCTGCTGGCCGTCGGCATCGCGCTCCCGGCAGTGCGTAAGGCCGCCCGGTATCTTCGCGTTCACTTTGCCGACGTGGTCAGGCCTCTGGCGCGCCTCGCGCTGCAAACGGATGGCAAGAGGGTGATCGTTCAGACGACCGACAAAAGACAGCTCGTGGATGTGACGGCCGAAGGGCAAGTGGTGATCGCGGTCGCGGTCGCGCCGATCGTTCAGGGTGTCCGGTTGCGTGTAGCGGAACTGCGCGCGCCCCAGGAAATCGATGTCCGCGTGCGCGGCCGGAGCTACGGAGCCGTGCTGACCCCGGACCTCGAAGCCGGCGGCTTCACGATTGAAGTGCCCGAGCTCCCGGGTGTTGTCACTGAAGCTGACTCCGTGTCACACGCGCGGGCAATGACGATTGATGCGATCGACCTCTGGCTCGCATCCCGAGCCGAAAGTACGAAGCGGCGCGCGGCCAGGTGATGCGATGGGTCGCATGGCACAGCTCAGCGCGGCACGTCTGGTGCGAGCGCTCGTGCGGCTCGGCTGGGAGCAAGACCGACAGAGCGGAAGCCATGCTGTGCTGACCAAGCCGGTCGCAACCCAGTCACCGTCCCGATCCACAAGGGGCACACGCTCAAGGAAGGCAGGGAGACACGCAGCCGTGGTAGGGCTAGCCGCGATGGGCACTCTGATACGATACTTCGCAAATCCCAGTCTGCTCTGTGGCGTTCTTGCCGCTTGCGGCGTTGCCCAGACTCAGGCGAGCGCACCAAGCGCAAGCAACGCCGCTCCGGTCGCGTCTGCAGCGGCTGCCGCAATGAAGGCCCCGCCGGACTACGACGTGAGCCAGGCGAACGCGCTCACGAAGGCGCTTGCCGACAGCAAAGCGGCGCTGCTTCCGGAGCTGGAAGCCGTTTACAAGGATTTACATCAGCACCCCGAGCTGTCGATGCACGAGGTGCGCACGGCGAAGATCGCTGCCGATTGGATCGAGCGCTACGGCTACGAGGTGATTCGCGGGGTCGGCAAGACCGGCGTCGTGGGCGTTCTCCGCAATGGCGCTGGCCCCACGGTCATGCTGCGCGCCGACATGGACGGGCTCCCGATGAACGAAGCGACGGGCCTTCCGTACGCAAGCACAATGAAAGCCCAGGACGAAGACGGCGCTACCGTCAGTGTCTTCCACGGTTGCGGCCACGACATGCACGTGACGTGGCTGATGGGCGCCGCACGCGTCTTGTCCGAGCACCGCGCTCTGTGGCGAGGCACCGCGCTCATCGTGTTTCAACCGGGCGAAGAGATCGGTCGCGGCGCACAGAGCATGATGGACGACGAGATGATTGAGCGCTTTCCGAAGCCGGACGTCATCTTCGGTCAACATGTCATGGTTGGCGCGGCGGGCACGGTCGGTCATAAATCCGGCGTCATCCTTTCGGCAGGCGACAGCCTGCAGGTCAAGCTCTTCGGTCGGGGCTCGCACGGCTCGCAGCCGCAAACCTCGATCGATCCGGTGATCATGGCCGCCGCGACGACGTTGCGCCTGCAAACGATCGTTTCGCGCGAAGTCTCTCCGCTGGAAAGCGCAGTCGTCACGGTCGGGGCGCTGCAAGCCGGAACGAAAGAGAACATCATTCCCGATGACGCGACCCTCAAGTTGAACGTGAGGACCTACGACGAAGGCGTTCGCAATCACGTCATGTCGGCGATCGACCGAATCTGTCGCGCGGAAGCCGCGGCTTCCGGCGCGGAAAAACCGCCAGAGCTGACGACCCTCAGCAGCTATCCCTTGACCTCAAATGACCCCGCTTGCTCGGAGCGTGTGTCCAAGGCGTTCGAAGCACAGTTCGGGGAGCGCGCGTTCGAGACCCAGCCAGCGTCCGCGAGCGAAGACTTCAGCGTCTTTGGTCGGCGCTGGGGTGCGCCGTACGTATTTTGGATCGTCGGCGGAACCGACCCCGCCACTTACGCGGAAGCAAAGCGGACCAACAAGCTGAACGCGCTTCCGAGCAACCACTCGCCCAAATTCGCACCCGTTATCCATCCCACACTGCAAACTGGCCTAGAGACGATGCTCACGGCCGCCGCGGCGTGGTTCTCGCCTCCCGCGAAGAAATAGCAACATCATGGGACTGCGACTTCGTATCAACTGCTCCCGATCAGACCGCGATCCGGACGGAAGAACGTTGGCTGAGTGACGATGACCCAAGACGTCGCGGCTCGCTCGCTGGCAGGAGACTTGGCTCGGCGGGCCCTGACCCGTGCGGCGGGCGGAGCGTTCAGCCAGGGAAACCGTGTGCGTCTGCTCAAGGACGCTTCCGAGAACTACCCCGCTTGGCTCGAAGCGATCGCTCGAGCACGGCACCACGTTCACTTCGAGAGCTACATCATTCACGACGACGAGCTGGGACGACGCTTCGCCGCGGCGCTGGTGGAGCGCGCGCAAGCCGGCGTGCAGGTGCGGCCCATTTACGACTGGTGGGGCTGCTTCAACACGGCGCCGCGGCGCTTTTGGGCGGCGCTCCGCGACGCGGGCGTCGAGGTGCGCGTGTACAACCGACCGCAGCTCGACTCGCCACTCAGTTGGCTGAGCCGAGATCATCGCAAGACTGTCAGCGTCGACGGCGCTATCGGTTTCGTTAGTGGCCTGTGCGTTGGTCAGATGTGGGTCGGAGATCCAACCCGAAACGTCGAGCCGTGGCGCGATACCGGCGTGGACCTGCGGGGCCCGGCTGTCACGGATCTCGAACACGCCTTCGCCACGCTCTGGGCCACCTTGGGCGACCCGATAGCGCCGGCCGAGCTGATCGCAACCGGCGCTGAAGGGGGCGGAGAGGTCGCGCTGCGTGTCGTGGCCAGCGTGCCCCAGACCGCCGGGCTCCTGCCCGTGAGTGAGCTTGCCGCTGCGCTGGCCCAGCAGCGCCTCTGGCTCACGGACGCTTATTTTTCAGGCACCACTCGCTACCTACGCGCGCTGTGCGACGCGGCACGCGCCGGTGTCGACGTGCGGCTCCTGCTGCCTGGCGCCAGCGACATTCCCTTGATGAAGCCGCTTTCGCGAGCCGGCTACCGCGGGCTCCTCGAGTCGGGCGTGCGCATTTTCGAGTGGGACGGGGTCATGCTCCACGCGAAGACGGCCGTCGCTGACTCCATCTGGTCGCGGATCGGGTCCACGAACCTGAACCCCGCGAGCTGGTTCGGCAACTGCGAGCTCGATGTCGTGATCGACGACAGGGCCTTTGCCCTGCAAATGGAGCAGCAGTTCCTCGACGACCTCAGCCGCTCGACCGAGGTGGTGCTCGATGCGAAGCGCCGCGTCCGCGCCCCCCCCGGCAAGGGCCCTCATCGCGCGGCTCGTGCGACCGCCGCCGGAGCCTTGCGCGTGGGTAGCGCGCTCGGCGCTGGACTCGTTCGGCATCGCGTTCTCGAGCCCACGGAGGGCCGCCTGATGCTCGCCGCGGCGTGCGTGCTCGCCGCGCTCGCCACGCTTACCGCGTTGTTTCCGCGGTTCGCCAGCTACGGTTTGACGGCCGTGCTGGGCTGGCTCGCGGCCACCTTCGCCTACCGCGGAATCAAGGTGATGCGTCGCGTCTCTCGCGCACGTCCGTGAGCTCTGCTGCCGGGGCGACCAATAAAGACGTGGTATGGTGAACGCATGAGCGCACGGATGCAGCAGCGCACGACCATGCCGGCCGTGTTCTTCGGTCATGGCAGTCCGATGAACGCTTTGCATGAGAACCGCTACACCGCAGCCTGGCGCAGGTTGGGGCTGACGCTTCCGAAGCCGCGCGCGATACTCGCCATCTCCGCCCACTGGTATGTCAACGTTACCGCCGTCACTGCGATGACGCGGCCCCGTACCATCCACGATTTCTACGGCTTCCCGAAGCCGCTGTTCGAGGTCGACTACCCAGCGCCAGGTAGCGCCGAGCTCGCCGAGGAGGTCGCCGAGATCGTCAAACCGAAACACGTCGGCCTGGATCAAGATAGTTGGGGCATCGACCACGGCACTTGGTCGGTGCTGGTGCACGCATTTCCGAACGCGGACATCCCAGTAGTGCAGCTTTCCATCAACGCGCTCCGCGATTTCGACTCGCACTTCGAGCTGGGCGCTCGGCTCGCTCCGCTACGCGAGCGCGGGGTGCTGATCGTCGGCAGCGGCAACATCGTGCACAACCTGCGCAGCCTGCAGTGGGCGCAGCCGGACCTCGGTTTCGACTGGGCGCGTCGCTTCGACGAAGCGGCGTGCACGGTGCTCACGGAGGCGCCCAGCCGCGTGCCCGCTCTGCGAGACCACGCTGACTTCGCTCGGAGCGTTCCCACGCCGGATCACTTCATTCCGGTGCTGTACATCGCTGGGCTCGCCGACGCGGCGCAGCGGCCCCTCGAGCCGCTGGTCCAAGGCTGCGCTTTCGGGTCGGTGTCGATGGCGTCGTACACGCTCGATGCGCAATGCCCGGTCGAGCCGAGCGATACTGGCTTCT
The DNA here is from genome assembly GCA_035273265.1 of Polyangiaceae bacterium. Taxonomy (GTDB): domain Bacteria; phylum Myxococcota_A; class Polyangia; order Polyangiales; family Polyangiaceae; genus PMG-095. The sequence goes on along the minus strand of DATEPG010000090.1, from coordinate 50,846 downwards.
CCGCCGGGGTCCCCGATCCGTCAATCGTGTCGGCCGAAGACGCCAACGTCTGAGCGTCGGACGTGTCGCCTCCATTACCGGAGGAATCCTCGTCGCCAACGTTGACGATTCACTCGAGATTCGATCTTCATGCCGCCGCGCGCTTGACCTGATGCGCAAGTACCGCGACGTACCGATGGATTATGCAGACGCGACCCTAGTCGAGCTGGCGGAAGACCTCGACACGGCCAAGGTCTTCACGCTCGATTTTACGCGGCATCCGGACCTACCGGCGGAAGACGCGCGCGCGTTCAAAATTTATCCGCCCACCAGAGCACTCTCATCCGTCCCGCAGCGCACAGCGTTGGCGGAACGCCCTCTTAACGATTTCACTTCAGTGCACGAGGAGGGACTCGACCCCCCACGCCTTGCGGCGCCGGAACCTAAATGCGGTTGGCGTGTATCGAGACGCTGCGAGATGTAGCGAAAAGCGGATTTCGCCAGGGTGTTCGCTACATCTGGCGGCGTTTCGATACACGCCGTGGACGATTCAAGGACGATTCCCGAGACCGCTCGCGACGGCCACGAGTAGGGGCGCGTGTTCCGGAATCACGGGACGGGCGGAGACGATTCGGGGACGACCCCATCGGATTCCCAGGCCAAACAAGCCTCTCACCTGTGCTCGAAGAAAATTGGGCACATGCGCGGGTGGCTCCCCCTGCTCCGGCTGAGCTATCCTAAACGCCCATGGCGCACGTGACCTCCCGGACCAAGCTGAGCGAGCTGAAGGCTAGGCTTCGCTCCGCCGGCAAGAGCGATCAAAGCGGCGCGGCACGCTTGGTGCGAAGTGTTCAGCAGTCGCTCCGCGTGGAGGGCTACGAGGTTCGCGAGGAAGTCCTCCACTCGGCGCTTCGACGGGCCGCTGCTGGACGTCCACGGTAAGCGTGGCTCGTCAGGGACGACGCACAGAACCACTCGAGACACTCCAGGGAGTGGTGGAGAGTTACTCCGAGATCGAGGAGCTACTCTCGAACGGAGAGATGAGGGGGCGACGCTGGGTGTTTGACCGAGCGCAGAGCGTCGAGCACGCCGGCACCAAGCCGACCGATCATGACATCCTGGATCTCCACGGGGCGATGTTCGGAGACTTTCTGGAGTGGGCCGGAACAACCAGGCGTGACGATCGCGGCCCCGGCGGTAGAGTCTCCGTGTCGTGGCCAGACGTACGGATCCAGCTGCGGAACCTGGCCCTCGATCTTGCGGCTTGGGTCGGCGACCCAGCCACCATGGATACCGCCGACGTCGCCAACGTCATCGCGGATGCTCACCACCGGTTCCAATTGCTCCACCCGTTCAAGGATACGAACGGCCGCACCGGGCGCGTTCTCGACCACTATATCCTGTGGGTGACGTTCGGGCTTCACGCGGACTCACTCGAGACTTCGCCCTCGATCGAATACTTTCCAACAGAGAGTCACGAGGACGAATACTACAAGGGCCTCTTGGAAGCGGACCTCGACCGCCCCGAACGTATCAGAGGGTTCTACCTCGAACGGCTCGTGGCGCTGTTCGACGGTACCTAGCCGCTGCAGCGTTGCCCGCAGCAGATCTCCGAGTTGGGCAGACACACACTCGACCCCCGCACCAGGCGCCTTTCTGCCCGGTATGTCGCGATGCAGCGGTGCCAGGCGATGGCAAACCTTCGAGTTGCTCAACGGCGACAACTGCTCGACAATGCCGCAAGCATGATTGGCTTTCGCGTTGTTTTGAACGGCAACCAACTCGTGACGGCGGGTTTGGCTGGGCATCACGTTCTCTCGGCGATCTTATCCTCTGTGGTGCGGGATCCCGCCAGGAAGACAAGCTGGCCTGCGGGGCGAGTGTTCGTAGAGCGTGAGCTCGAACTTTCGGTGAGTGGGCTGGACAGTGATCGTGAACAACACGTTGGGTGGCTGTCGCGTGAGCTCACGGTGGGCGACCGGATTGAAATTCAGATCTTGGACGCAGACGAATTTGATGCGCCGGTCTCTGGCCGACCGAAGAGAGCCTCGCCCGAGCGGGTCATTGAAGCTAAATCCGCCCGCAAGACTTCCAAGAAGAGCGTTGGTGGAAGGAGCGCCCCTCCAGGCAAGTCGTCGGCGTCGATGGCTCGAAAAGCCAAGACGCGACGAAAGAAGTAGCGAGACGCTCCCGATAGAGGCGTCACACGGCGATAACGCGACGGTCGCTGTCCAACTCCGTGTTGCACTTGACGAAACCTCGCTTCGCACGGGTTTCGCAGCTGAAGACTGCGACGTTGTATTTCAGTGCACGAGGAGGGACTTGAACCCACGTCGCAACGCGAGAGCAACATCTTTTGGGGTCGGGGCCCCAAAAGTCAGGGGTGGGGCCCCGTTGAATTCACTTCAACGGGGCGGGGCTGAAAGCCCCGACGACAGTGCACGAGGAGGGACTCGAACCCCCACGCCTTGCGGCGCCGGAACCTAAATCCGGTTGGCGTGTATCGAGACGCTGCGAGATGTAGCGAAGGGCGGATTTCGCCAGGGTGTTCGCTACATCTGGCGGCGTTTCGATACACGCCGTGGACGATTCGGAGACGATTCCCCAAGACCGCTCGCAACTGGCGCGCGCCCGCGGCTTGCCCGAAGCTGAAACGGAGTGCGGCCCGCGGATCGAGTGGATCTATCGGAGGGAGGTCGCCTCTTCGCAGGTCGAGTCGGAGTGGCGGGTGAGATCAGCGAAGACGCGATCGACCTTGCGCTCAAGGTTACGCACCAACGGTCGTCCGCACCCGTTACTTCCCTCGCGACGGCTTGGGCAAGTCACTTCGGTGAACCGAGAGCGACCACGTGGGGCTGCAGTTCCGAACGGGCGCGCAGTAAACGATCGTCGTCGACTTGCAGGAGTGATTGGCGCGGATCACGCCGCACACCGAGCATCGGCCTGTTGACTCGACAATCGCTGTGACGATACCCTCAACCGATGGCGGACTTCAGAAAGCCTCCGGGGGTGGATCGGGAAGGCTACGATGTCGTGGCTAACAGACAAACTCTGACAGTGGGTCGCTACGCGACTGTCGCGCTGTGGGGCGGCGAACTAAGGGCAAAAGCTCAGAGTTGCGCTGAGCGACTCAACGATTGCAGCATTGACCGAGCGAGATCGCCAAGGTGACCTGCGAATTTTCCGCGTCACGGGGAAAAAGATCGGAGCGACAAAGCTAGAGGCGACGCTAGCGGACGGCAAACCGTGGGCGTCAATGCAGCTCGAGGTGGTGCAGTCTCGCGGGAAGCGCATTGTGGTCCACTTAGAGACTCAAACAGTCGAAGCGTTCGACAGTGGAGCCCGGGTTTACACCTTCATTTGCGTCACTGGAGATGCGAGTCACCCGACGGATCCCGGTACCTTCAAAATAGACCGCAAATACCCAATCTATCGGAGCAAGAAATACAACGCGCAGATGAACTACGCGATGTTCTTCAGCAGCGACGGCAAAGCCATTCACCAATATCATGGGACTCTCCCGCTAGCGACCGTGAGATTTTTGAAATCGAGTGTTTCAGACGCCCTCGGATCGCACGGATGTGTGCGGCTCACCGAGGACGACGCCAAGGCTCTGTTCGAGTGGGCTCCGATAGGCACCCCGGTCGAAGTGAAGGCCGAGTGAAAGGCATTCTCATCGGGGTCCTTGTGGCTGCCCTGATCGCGGGATCGATCGCGCTCTTTGCTTACCGAGGCGGCTTCGGCAGGGGTCCAGCGGCGGACATGGCTCCTCTGCGCTCAGCGCCACTAGCATCACCCGCGAGCATTCCGGACGGTGGGGACATCCTCGCGGTCGCTCTCGAGGAAGTGACTCGTTTCGAGTTCAATCTGCCTCAACGCAGGTTGACCGCACGAAGAGCCCATTCGACGTCGCGCTTCACGATCGAGATAGTCAATGACAAATCTGAGCGCGTGGAGCGGTGCATCGGGGGGCGTGGCTTTGCTGAGGCGCTCGCGGCTTTCGCATCGATCCGCGGAATGCGAACCATGGATTCGGTTTCGACGTCGGGCTTGTTCGAGGCAAACAAGGACTCCGTCGCAGATTTCGTGCTGGCCGGCGGGGAAGCGATCGAGCCGCAGCCATACCGCGTCCTCGTCGTTCCGGGCACGCCGGCGCGGGTTATCGTCACCGATACGCTCGTTTTCTACGATTCGATGCTCCCACCCTACCTCGTCCAGCGCTTGCGGGTAGGCTGTGCGGCCCTTGGCTCGTGATGCACGACGATCGAACGTGGGCGACGTTGAATACTATTACTTCACCGCCGACGGCGCTAGCGTTGAGCGTGACAACGTCTCGGCGCCGCGACGCGTCCGTCAGTGAACCGAGATCCCGGGGCGGGAGATCCGACATCCGGCGGACGTGGCGCCAGACAACACGGTTGCGGCGCTGTTGACGCAAGTGCTCGCGGCACCAGGCAGGTGCTGCGGCGCGCCTGAGGCGAGCAGCGACCTCGAAGTCGAGACGGACACGCTGCACGATGCTGTCGCAGATGCCAGGCGCGCGAAGGCGTCTACTTGCCTAACCCAGCGCGACTTCTTCGGCCCTGGCTTTGACCATTCGAAGATGAAGTTTTCAACTCAGTGCACGAGGAGGGACTTGAACCCCCACGCCTTGCGGCGCCGGAACCTAAATCCGGTTGGCGTGTATCGAGATGCCGCGAGATGTTGCGAAAGCCGGATTTCGCCAGGGTGTTCGCTACATCTCGCGGCGTTTCGATACATGCCGTGGACGATTCAAAGACGATTCAGAGGCCTCGCCACCACCCGACGTCGCACCGGAACTGGCGGACGCAGCCACCGGGCAGCGCGTCTCGCGAGTTGCTGGTTCCCGTACCGTGCGGGCGATTGGGAGACGTTTCCTCGACGCTGTCAGGCACCGCACCAGTCTCCGCTGGTCGAGGCTCCGGCCTATGCCTATGCTCATAGGCATGAAAGCCGGAGGCTTACGTCAGACCCACCAAGATTCGCGAGGCCGAACGTGGTCGGTCGTAGTGGTGCCAGCCGCGCAGGCCGACACCGAGGACGCGGCATTCTGGCGAACATTGACGCCCGAGCAGCGTGTCGTTGCCGTACACGGATGTCTCGAGAGCGCGCTGAAGGCGCAGGGAAAAACTCGTGTCCCAAGACTTCGAAGAACTGCTCGAGTCGTTAAACGCTAGGAAGGTGCGCTACCTCATTGGGGGCGCGCACGCCCTTGCTCTCCACGCGCGGCCACGCGCCACGAAGCACCTTGATCTGTTCATCGCGCCTACCCGCGCCAATGCTGCGCGTTTCATCAGGGCGTTGTCAGACTTCTTCGGAGGGCCTGCACCGAGCTACGTGTCCGTCGAGACTTTGCTCGACCCGGATCTCATCATCCAACTGGGCGTTGCGCCCGTGCGTGTCGACGTCCTCTCCCACTTCGGTACGCTGACCTACGCGGATGCGTGGCGTACTCGAGTCGACGCCAAGTTCGGGTCGGTCGATGCCCATTTTCTCGGTCGGGACGAGCTCATCGCCGAGAAAACCTTCTTCGATCGTCCGCAAGATCGCGCTGACGTCGCGGTGCTACGCGCCAAGCCATCCCGCGCCAAGCGAGCGCCTCGCCAAACACCTCGGCGCCGTTCCTAAAGTTTTCAGTGCACGAGGAGGGACTTGAACCCCCACGCCTTGCGGCGCCGGAACCTAAATCCGGTTGGCATGTATCGAGACGCCGCGAGATGTAGCGAAAGGCGGATTTCGCCAGGGTGTTCGCTACATCTGGCGTCGTTTCGAGACAGCCCGTGGACGATTCAAAGACGATTCAGACCGCCTCGCCACCACCCGACGTCGCACCGGAACTGGCGGACGCAGCCACCGGGGCAGTACGCCATGTCGTCGCGAACCGGCCCGCTTAGGCTGGCCGCCGAAGCGCTCGTCAGCGGTCGTCCAACTTCGCCTTAAAGTCGACCGTTGCCCTTTCGTTCGCGATGCCGGGTAGCGGTAAACTGACACGGTGACCCAATCGGCCTGAACATGAGCTGGGTCTAGTGAAACGGCTACTCTAACTTTCCAGTACCGCCAAGCGGCTCCCCGTACAGCTCGCGGAGCTTGGCGACGGACTGCACGAGGCCGTTGTTGCGCAGTACGTCGAGGACGTCAGCCAAACTCATTGGCGGGTTCTTCAGCGACGCAGCCTGCTCCTGAACGGCAGTCGCGACCGCCGCTGGCGAGAGGTCGAGGAGGTCGAGGACGAAAGCGTCTGGATGAATGGCCTCGATCTCGTGAGCAGCGAGGATCGCTTCCGGAAAGTCCCGGAGGTTGAAGGTCACGATCGCTTGCGCACCGGCCCTTACAGCCGCCGCCAGCACGTGTCGGTCGTCAGGATCAGGCAAGGTTAACCCTGCGATCAGGGGCTCGTAGCCCTCGACCATGCAGTCGGCCACGGCCTTGGTCATCAGCTCACGCGTCCTTACCAGCGCCTGTGGCTTCAGCTCGGGCCGCTGCTCTAGAAGCGATCGGAAACACTCGTCGAGGATTTCTGTCGTCCATCGAGCACGAACGACGCCGGCTTGGGCCACTCGAACGAGCAGGTCTCGTAACGGAGCCGGGTACAGAACGCAGGCATCGTAGATGACGACGAACGCCATCGGTCAATAGCCGAGCCCATGCTTCTGCGCTTCGGCTGCCAGCTCGTCGGCCACCTCTCTGCGGTGAGCGGAATCGCGTTCCTTGTAGGAGAGAAGGTCGGCGACCATGACCCTTCGGTGGGTACCCACAACGCGATGGGGAATCTTGCCGTCGTCCAACAAACCGACCAAGAATGGACGAGACACGTTCAATAGGTCTGCCGCCTGCTGCGTTGTCAATTCAGCGTGCACGGGCACAATGGAGACGGCATTGCCGTTAGCCATCTGCGCAAGGATGTCGAGGAACAGCTCGAATGCCTCCGTCGGGACCGTTACCGTGATCTGCTCCTTGGCGCCCTCTGGCTGCACGCGGATGGTGCGAGGCGACTTTCGCCGGAGAAGGCCAGATAGGGCACGAACGGCAGCCTGGGCCTGCTCAGCATCCTTCCGGCTGGGGATCTTCAAGGCTGTAGCGCTCATAAAGGGATGATAGCCTCAAACGAAATAAACGCAACAATCGAAACAATCGCGATGACGGGCACCGACGTTCGGACGACGAGCCCCCAGCCTCGGAGGGCACATCCACCCCGAGCGAGACAAGCTATGTCCTATCTCCGCGCCAAGAGCGTTGCACATCAGCCGTCAGACAATGTTCATTGTCGAACCCCATGTCCCGAGCGCCCGTCAACGCCCCCACCTGGTCCAACATCACCTTCGTCAACCACGAGAAAGCCTGGGACGTACTTCGCCGTCTCGAACGCGATCAACTGCTCGTCCTGTTCGCCCGCACGCTGCGCTTCGTTCCCGCGACGTGCCTCGAACAAATCTTCCAGGAGCACGCACACCCGCACGAGGTCGGCGACGTCCATCAGGTCGAGCGTCGACCTCTGGTCGAGGCGGTGCGTGCGTTCGTCGAGGCAGCGCTGCGTGGCGACTATTACCTGGCATTCCCGTTCAACTCGCCCAACTACACCGACAAGTCCGGTGGAACGCAGACGTTCGAAGCCCAGCTCGACCTGCTATTCGACCGCTGCGTCGACGAGGCGACCAGCGCCGAGTTCGCCCAGGTCGTCACCGCCTACGAGCTGCTGTTCGACCTCCTGCGCGAGATCGACAAATTCGAGAAGGACATCGTTTTCTTCGCCGACGAGGGCGGGGTTTGGCAGTTCAATCTCAATTGGAAGCGGATCCTGCCACCATTCATTCAATGTTTGGCGAAGGTCACTGAGCGTGGCGAATTCGAGCGCCGAACGGAGGCGGTGATCGAAGAGTTCGTGGATTCACGGCAGAGGGGCGAGCTTCGACGGGCCTTCGCAGGCGAGCAGCACGCCAGGGGCGACTGAGGCGCGTTTCCGACAGCTTAGCCCCTGGACGTGGGGCCCGTCGGGCACCGTTCCCGGTGACAGTCGCTCGGCGGGGCTCTCAGCCCACGGCCCCGCCTCGGCGTCGCTCTCTCGAATGGATCGAGGTGACCGGGCCTTGGTTGATCGATCTTGAACGGCGCGCTGGGACACTAGAAGGTACCTTCCCGTGTTCACGCTCCGTTGCACCGGCAAACTCCAGAAGCGCCTCAAGGTTCGCCCCGCCCGCTCGCCGCCACCGTCGACAACGAGGCTGGGCGATTGGTTCGCGAACCTACTCTATACCAAGCCGCAGCAGCTCGTGCTCTGCGTGAGCGCGAAGACGCTGCTGCCCGTGTTGGTTCTAGCCAGCGGAGCAGCGCCGATGGAGGACCGGCTCCGAGAGGGACTGAGCGAAGTCTTGCGCGCGATTGGCGTCCCGAACGCGGCCATCCAGGCCGAGCTACTTCAAATGGAAACGGTCATGATAGCCGCAACGGCGAGCAGGACCGTGCTGGGCTCAATGAACGACTTTGTGAACATGCTCTCGTTCGACCCGCCCGGTCTTCCGCTGCTCGCACGGGCCTTGAGCCTGGCGGAGTCGCCCTGTAGTCCCATCGGAATGGATAGTCCGAAACGAGCGACGGTCGAGCTGTTTGCCAAGCCACAGCTTCGCGTCGTGAAGTAGCTCCAACGATCTCAACCCAGTGCACGAGGAGGGACTTGAACCCCACGCCACATCAGAGCAAAAATCTTTTGGGGTCGGGGCCCCAAAAGTCAGGGGTGGGGCCCCGTTGAATTCACTTCAACGGGGCGGGGCCGAAGGCCCCGACGACAGTGCACGAGGAGGGACTTGAACCCCCACGCCTTGCGGCGCCGGAACCTAAATCCGGTGCGTCTGCCAATTCCGCCACTCGTGCTTGCTTAGGTGAGCGGAGGGATAGCGCGAGCCGGGCGTTACGTCTACCGAAAGAGGGCTAGGGGTGGCAGGTTTTGGCTGGGGTTTCGCAGCCGTTTTCTGGGTCTTTGTCGCTGTCGCAGTGGCCGGGGTGGCAGGAGATGACGCGGCAGGTGCCGCCCAGGCAGGCGGAGTCTGCGTGGGGGGTGCCGCATTGGACTCCGCAGACGCCGCAGTTTTGGGCGTCGTCGGCCAGCACGGCCTCGCAATCGTTGGCGGGGTTTCGGTCGCAATCGGCGGTGCCTGGCGCGCAATTTTGCAGGCGCCCGACGGCGGCGGGATCGGCCGGTTCGGGGTCTGGCGCAACGCTGGCGCTGTCTGCCGAAACGGTCACCGGGACGCGGGCAGCACAGCTACCCAAACCCAAGAGATGCCAGACCACGCACGGCAGTGTCAGCCAAGCGACTCGGTTCTTCACCCCCCGTTGACCCTCGGGCAATGGCGCGGCTTGGGTAGCACGCGCATTTTCGCGCGAAAAAATTGCAGGCGCATTCGCTCGCGGAGCCGGTGTAGGCTGACCGGCGTGAGCGAAGTTGAGTTCTTTCGACTATGCACGTCGTGCAAGAAGCAGATTGGCTTTGGCGCGGACTACATGCAGTGCAGCGTGTCGACCTGTAACCGCAACAAGCTGGCGCAGTTTTTCTGTAGCTTGACCTGTTGGGATGCTCACTTGCCGGAAGCCAGACATCGCGACGCTTGGGCCGAGCCGATGAAGGCTCCCACGCGTGAGGCGTTCCGTCGCGAGCAACAAGAGGAGCAGGAGCGCGAAGCGCGCAGTTCTGCGCGAGAGAGTCGAGAGAGCGCGATGAGTGACGATGCCGAAAAACGCCGCCGTGTCGTCGGTACGCAGGCCGCTGCGCAGGATCTGCCCGAGGACGTGTTGGTCGTGGTCTCCAAGCTGAAGGCGTACGTGAAGGCGCGCTCGGGCATGAACACTTCCGACGGCGTCGTGGATGTGCTGTCCGCCGAGATCCGCAAGTTGTGTGACGCAGCGATCGAGGTCGCACAGGCAGACGGTCGCAAAACCGTGCTCGATCGCGACTTCAAGTAACGCGCAACGACGCTTGCGACTAACGACGCTTGCGACTAACGACGCTTGCGACGCGCGTTCGAGATCAGGCGCCCGCGCTTGGGATGCCAGGCATCGTCGATAGTTCGACTTGGACTTCGTTGTGGCGCAGCCAGGGCAAAGTCCACGGGGCGTCGTAGCCGGCGAAGGTGACGTCGCCGATCGGAAGCAGGCCGGCTGCGCGCACGTAGGTCAGCAGTTCTTGGCGTTTTTTGGCGGGAATTTCGGCGCCGTAGCGACCGCTGTAGCGGAGCGCCGCTACCCGACGCGCGGGGATCCGACGCAGGGTGATCTGGCGGTCATTCGGCGCGGGGAGCATCTCGAACGGCTCACTGTCAGGCATTTTGAAGGCCACCGTGCGAGTGGCGCGATCGGTGGCTCCGACCGTCACCATGACTGGCGCGGTCATCGCGATCTTCTGCTGACGAGAGTTACCACCGAAGATGTAGTTCGCGAGCCGGTCGAAGCCTTGACCGAGCGATTGCTGCCAGGGAGCCGCGTTGAGCACGGTTTCAGCGTGCACGCGCGGTGCGTATTGGCGGACTTCGAAGTCGCCATCGATCGATTCGATTTCGTAACGCGCTTTTTCGCTGAATAGGCGCGCCAATTGCCAACGGGTGAGCATGGCTGCCAGCGAGCTGCCCAGCGTCACGAGGCCTGCTGTGCGCGTGCTCCTTTCGCCCCGCAGCGCGCTCCAAGCCCCGATCGCTACGCCCGCAATGGGCAGAATCAGGCTGGCCTGTTCGAACAGCCGCGTCCGACGTGAGCGCCGCATCGCGGGCGTGGGCGGCAAGGCTCGAATCGCCGTGACCATGAGCGGAGCTAGGCTTTGCATCGCTCAAGCAGATTGCAGCTTCAGTGCCAGCGCGCACGGCAGCGGTCGCGATCGCGAGTTCAGGCAGTTTTGCAGTTTTGCCGCGGGCTCGGGGCGTCACGATTCGCCCCAAGTTGCCAGAGTGCCTCGATCGGCCGCCGTTGGTTCTGCAATCATCAGCCGTGCCCGTGCCAATCCGGGAGGGGCGATCGCGATCCTGCATCGCATCTCGCGTTGCGCCACGTTCCGCCCTCGGACGCCGAAGGCTGCGCCGGCCGAGACGGTTTGGCGACCATCAAAAATTCTCTCCCTGAAACGAGAGTTGGGCACGGGCACGTTGACTCGGGGCGCCTGAATTCAGCGACCGTCCTGGTGCGTCACTGCACGCCGAGCAGTTCGACTTCGAACAGCAGCGTGGCGTTGGGCGGAATCACCCCGCCAGCTCCGCTGGCACCGTAACCGAGCTCGGCGGGAATCAGCAGGCTACGGGTGCCACCAATTTTCATGCTGGCTACTCCTTCGTCCCAGCCCTTGATCACGCGGCCAGCGCCGATGGGGAACGTGAAGGGGCGCCCACGATCGAGCGAACTGTCGAACTTTTCGCCCTTCTTGCCGTCGATCCACAGCCAGCCCGTGTAGTGCATCACGCACGTTTGGCCTTTGCTGGGTGAGGCGCCTTGGCCCTCACGGGTATCTTCGTATTGCAATCCGCTGGAGGTGGTGGTCATTGCCATGCCACCGAGTAAAGCTCATTTTGCGACATCTCGGAAGCTGCTCGAAGCCGCTCGAAAGCCGCTCTAGACTTGCGGCCGCTGCTGCATAATGGTCCCGCCCCCAGGCTAATGCGCAATCCGACCACGCCGCCCTCCGTGAACTCGTCTGGCTTGTCCGCGCTCGTGCGCCGCCTATCGGACGTGTCACTCGTGCGCTTCGGCATCGTCGGCGTGAGCAACACTGCCATCGGTTTCGGGGCGTTTTGGAGCTTGCACCGAGGTCTGGGCGCGGCGCCCGCGCAAGGCATCGCGTACACGCTCGGCACGCTGTGGAGCTACTACTGGAATCGCCGCTGGACATTCCAAAGCCAGGGCAAGGTAGCGAGCGAAGCCAGCCGCTTCTTCAGCCTGCAAATCGGATTCATGCTGCTGAGCTCGCTGCTCTTGGGCTTGCTCGTCGACCGCGCGCACTTGCCGTCTTGGCCCTGCTGGATCGCCGTGTCAGCTTTGTGCACTGTGCTAAATTTCATCGCTTCACGCTACTGGGCGTTCAAGCCAGCGAATTGACCTCGGTCGAACCCGAACCTACCCTACGGAGGTGCGGACTCTTCTTGTTGCTTGTGGGTGTTTCGCGTTGCTCGGCGTGTTCGGGCTCAGCGCCTGCGGTAGTGACACGCCGCCCGCCAACGCGGCTGGCAGTGCCGGCACGAGTGGCAGCGGCAGCGCAGGCGTAGGCGGACTCGTCAACAGCAGCAACCCGCCGCCGGAAGAGATCGCGCAGTGGCCGATGCCGAACAGCGCCGAGCTCGCGTTGCCGAATCCCGCCGACTACGACGCGGAGACGACACCCGGCGTGGTGCATGATCGCGTCACCGCTCTGGATTGGTTGCAAGATCCAGGGCTCGAGTCGTACACGCGCGCCGATGCGCTCGATCGCTGCGCGGGCCTGTCGTTCGCGGGCTTCGATGATTGGCGCCTGCCGGCGTTCATCGAGCTGATCTCGCTGTTCAACGCGGTGCCCAACGAGGCAGACCCGCTCGACCCGAGCTACATCGCGCCCGTCTTTCAGGCACGGGGCCGCTTCTGGGCCGCCAGCGCGCTGAGCGAAAGCGGGCTCGGACGCTTGCTCGACTTTACCGCCGCTGGCTGTGGCACGTCACCCTTGTGCAGCATCGGCGTGGCCGGCAAAGCCGACGAGCTACTCGGCGGCGCGTTCTGCGTGCGAAACAGCGAGCCACCCACGACTTCGGCTCGTTACGAAACGGACGGCGAGCGAGTCACTGATTTGCGCACTGGCCTCAGCTGGCAGGGCGTACCGGCAGCCGTTCAAACTGTCGGCCACAGTGAGGCGCTGAGCGCATGCGGAGCCTTGGGCGACGGCGCGCGCTTGCCGAGCATCAACGAGCTGCTCTCGATTCTCGTGCCGCTCTTGGACAAAAAGGCCTTTCCCAATTGGCCTGCCGAGGCTTTTGCCTGGAGCAGCTCGAGCATCCCGGCAAAACCCGATAGCTATTGGGTGGCAGCGACCGGTGGCGCGACCCGAGCGGAGCTTTCGACCGCTCACCATCGCGTCCAATGCGTGGTGCGTTGAGCTCAAGCGCGTAAGCGCGCAAGCACTTCCAAGATGTCCTGGGGCAACGGTTGCTCGAAATCGAGCTCGGCGTTCGTAACCGGGTGACGAAAGCCCAGCTGCAGTGCGTGCAACATCAAGCGCGGCGCCGCAATCGACTCGTGCGGGTTGTTCTTGGCGTACACGCGTTCCCCCAGCAGCGGATGCCCGGCCTCCGACAAGTGAATGCGGATCTGGTGTGTGCGTCCGGTCTCCAGCCGACACTCGATGAAGGTCGCGCCCTTCAGTGCTTCACGAAAGAAAACGTGCGTGGTGGACTCGCGACCGAGCGTCGGGTTGTTGGTGGAGCCTCGCCGACCGTCCCCGCGGTCCTGCACCAAGCGCGAGAAGATCGTGCGGTCCTTGATGCTGCCGTGCACGATGGCTCGGTAGCGCCGGCGCACCGAGTGCACGCGGAACTGATTCTTGAGATCGAGCTTGGCCGCCAGATTTCTGGCAAATAGCACCAAGCCCGAGGTCTCCTTGTCGATCCGGTGCACGATGCCGAGCGGCGCTTCTTTGCGGCCCAGCTCGGCGCGCACGAGTTCGTCGAGCGTGCCGGTCTCGTTTTCGTCGTAGGGCACGGTGCTGATCCCGGCCGGCTTTTGCACCACGACCACGTGCGCATCGGCGTGCACGATCGCGCCAGCCGGCAAGCGCGGCCCCTCGCGATGGCGCGCTGCCGCCATGCGCAGCTCGATCGCAGCACCCGCCGTCACGCGCACGGCGGTCTCGCGCTGCACGCTGCCGTTGACCGATACCTTACCGGTCTCGATCAGACGCCGGACTTCCGCCCAGCTAGCGCCCTCGTGCTTTTCGCGCAGCAAGCGATCGAGCGGTTGCGCGCCACGCCCCTCGGGGGCCGCGAACGACAGATCCTTGAAGATGAAGCGTTGGTCCGCGCCGCTCACTCGGCACGCCCACGAGGCGACTTCCAACGCGGCTTGACGTGCACGCGGAGTACGTCGCGAAACTCGCCGATTTGGGCGCAGTGATCCATTTTGTCGTTGCCGGAAAAGCCGCGCACGTGAAAATTGCCCTTGGAATAACGGGTGATCATCGTCATGCCCATCGGACCGGTCCCGCGCACGTCGCGTAGTCTGCCGCCCACTTGATGGACCAAATAGTCCGCGGTCTCGGTGGTGGAGGCATAGCCGGGCGGGATGATTGACGAATGGCTGACGAACATCAAGGTTTCACCTGCCGCCGCGCGCTTGGCAAAATCCGTGAACATGAAAATCGGTTGACCATTGATGGCCGCGCCATTGTAGCCGCAGTGCAGACCATCGAGCAGCACGACGGTATCGACGCGCTCCTTGGCATAGTTTTGCATCAAGATGTGCTGCAGGGCGCCGTAGCCCGCGCTCCACGAGCTGAGCCCGAGGTGCCGAACGCGGGCCGTCTTGCGCCCGGCCTTTTTGGCCACCGCGCGCTCGACGGCTTCGACCAAGCGCGGGAACACGTCCGGCGCCTGAAATGCTTCTTCATAGGCGCCCGACCCGAGGCCGAGGTCGATGCCCACCAGACACGCGCCGTCCATCGCCTGCACCCACTCTTTACGCACCGGTTCGTGGCCGTGAAAGTGGACCATCAAGTCGAAATCACCCTTGGAGGTGAGGCCGCCTTTCACGGGCATGATGAATTGCCCCATGCCGATCCCGCCCTCCCATTTGCCGTACACGCCGAAGCCCGGGTCCGGCGTCATGCACGGATTGATGCCTCGGTCGGCCGAGCTGGTTTGCACCTGGGTGTCGGCCGCGGGTTTGCGCGCGACGTAACTCGCGACGCGCGTAGCAGGCGTAGCAGGCGCTTTCGCAGGCGGTTGGGATTGGGATTGGGGCGCTCGCGGCGCGGGCTCGGCCAGCGCGCGAGGCGCCACAGCGAGTCCCGCGAAGAGACTACCCAGCGCTCGCGTCAACGCGCGCCGATCGAGCAGAGGGTGGGACGGTGAGCTCAAGGGACCCAAAGGTGCGCCCAACCGGAACAATTTTCAACTTTTGCTCGATTCTTGCTCGGCCGATGCGGACGCCCGTTGGAACCGGGCGAGTTCCGAGTCCTTGCTGCGCAAGAAATGGACAGCGGAACTTCCAAGGGTCGATCACCCTCTTCCATGGCCGCCGAGCTTTACCATCCGCCGAGATAGCGGATTACGTCGTTGAGCGCCGGGACCTGATTTTACCCTGTTCGACACACTCCCACCACCGACCAACTGAGCGCCCTATCCAGTGATTTGCCAGAGCATTTCCTTATACTGAAGCCCCAATCGCTCGAATATTTCTGCTCGAACTGCGATGTAAGCGTCTATACTGGTCCCTCCGCGTAGCATGCTTGGTTCGGAAAAATTCGGCATTTTCCCATGCTGAAAATAGACGACGCGATAGCCGCTGTTTTCGAGCCCCTTTCGTGTGCCTGCTTTTAGCCCGGTATTGAATACGATGTCGGGCATTGGAACCCCGCAGTCACGTTCGACGGCTTCACGATTTCGAAAAATCAAATCCAATGGCATTGCCACGCCGAGATTGGAGTGGCGCAGCCTGGCGGGTGGCAGACACGGTTTAACTTCCGAAGTCGTTAGCCCCCAGAAATCGACGAACTTCAGCTTCCCAGGAAATGCGCTAAACACGTGGTAGGGCACAGCGCCAGCCTGACCTGAGCCTATCCAGATCTTACCTGGAACGATTTCGGACGTTAGCTTCACTATTCGTTTCAGTTCTTCAGAAAGCAAAGCGTCGCGCAGGTGGCTTTTGTTGGCGAGCTCGAGAAACGAATAGCTTTGAAGCCCGTACTCCGTTCTCGCGGTCGGTACCACCTTCAGCGCTGCAGTCAGCGGATAACCATTCGCGCTTCCAGCGCGCGCGAGCCCAACGAGATAGAAGAGATTGACTGCGCCCATCAGCGCCGAGGCCAGCGCGAGCCATCTAGTCTGGTTGCGAAGAACCAGAGTACCGCACGCCAGTATTGTCACCCACCAGATCGGGATCTGCGGTGCGAGGAATCGCCCGCAGCTCATCCAATCGCCTCCCGAAGCACAAATGAATGCGAGCCCGGCGGCAGAATGTACGGCCAATAGGGCGGTGAGCGGTTTGCTCCGGCGTGCTGCAAAGAAAATTAGAACAACGGATATTGCCAGCGGCAGGAGTGCGAACATTGCCGGCTGGAACTGCTCCATGTGGCCGGTGAGATACTTCCAGCCACCATCCCAGCGGGGGTCGCCGCCTGCCTTCGCGGCGACCGGGTGAGGAAACCACTCGTGGAACCGGGCCTGGCGCCACCGGAACAACGCGGCAACGGGCGCAAGAGCGAACAACGCGGTCTGTACGTAGAATTGAACGGCTCGTGTCTTGCCACGGCCCCAACGTCCCGTAACCCAGTACAGCGCTAGACTTGAGCATATGATTATGCAGAGCAGCAGTGGGTTCTCGGGACGGACGGATGCAAATAGGCTGCTAGCGGCGAGCAATGTAACTGCGGAACGCCAATGAACCTGCGCGTCGTCGACCGGTGCCTCGAATACAGCAGCAAAGGAGTCGATGAGCCAAACACCCGCGAATGCGGCCAGGGCAGTCTCCATGCCGCTCGTTCCCCAATAGACGAAGGGGCCGCTGGTTGCGAGCAGCACCGAGGCGGGGATGGCAAGATGGGGATGAATCCGCCGCGCCAAGTGCCCCGTCATCCAGCAGGTGCCCACAGCCGCAATTATCGACAGTCCGACGCCGAGGGCCGGGGTTGGAATTCTGGTGGCTAGGTGGAGTACGGCTGCGATGACCACGAGCGCAAGCGACGAACTCTGTTCGAGCGCCCCCCCGTTGAGGTTCACGATGTGGCCCGTGCGGCACAACTCATCTACGACCCACCATGTGATGTGGGAATCGTCACCGCCGCCACTGCCGAAGAGGAGAACAGCTCCGACGGCCATCAGTATTGGAATAAGGACTTCGGCGAGCAGACTGATGGAAAATCCCGTTCGGCGCTTTTGACCGAGCGGTGGGGTTCGACTCGTGTTGTCCATAGGCGTGACGCGCGTGGTTTCCATCGTGGCTGAGCGTGAGTTCAAGGCCCGAGCGTCGCAAACTCGATTGAGTCCGTCGGCGAGCAGCCCCCTTGAAGTACGGAAGACCAAACGCTAGCAAACCTCTTGCTGGGTGCTGCAGTGGATCGTGCCTAGGCCGAGCACGAAGTCCGTAGAATGGATGCCGACTACGCGGCGTGTTGGGAAGAGTTCGGCGAGGATGCCGAGCGCTTCGCGATCGTTTGCGTCGTTGAATGTCGGCACCAGAACCGCGGCGTTGCCAACGTAGAAGTTGGCGTAGCTGGCCGGCAAGCGCTGGCCGTCGAACACGATTGGCGCCGGCATGGGCAAGCGAATCAGCTCGAGCTTGCGGCCTTTAGCGTCGCGAGCGTTCTTCAAGCGCGCGGCCGCGTCACGCAGCACGGGGTAGTTCGGATCTCGCTTGTTCTGCTCGTCCGCGAGCACGATTTTGCCGGGTGCCACGAAGCGCGCGAAGTCGTCGATGTGGCCCGCGGTGTCGTCGCCGGCGATGCCGCTGCCGAGCCAGAGCACGCGTTCGGCGCCCAGGTGATCGCGCAGCACGGCCTCCATGCCGGCTTTGCCCAGCGGCGCGTTGCGCGCTTGGCGGCCGTTCAGCAAGCACTCCTCGGTGCACAACAGCGAGCCCTCACCGTCGACGTCAATCGCGCCGCCTTCCAACACGACGCGCGCGCGCTTGCGGCCGAATTGGGCTTCCGGGAGCGCCAAGGGGGCGCCAAGCTGAAGGGCCACGGCGAGTCCCGCTTGTTCGTCCCGAGCGTGGTTTTTATAGCGCGCCCAACCGTTGAACTTCCACTTCACGAGCGCGGTCTCGCGCTTCTTGCCCGAGCCCTTGACCACGCCTAGGGGCAAGAAATCCCGCGTCCAGGAGCGGTCTGTCGGCAAGTGCACGAAGTCCACTTGCTTCAGGTTCACACCTGAGCGGGAAAACACGCTCTTGGCTCCGGTCTCTTGCTTTTTGCCCGAGACGATCACGCGGATGCGCTCGCCCTCCTGCAAGTGACGCGCGACCTCGGCGAACACCCAAGGGATGGCGGCGAATTTTCCGGGCCAGTCCGTGGGCTCGTGTGGCCAGGCCAGCCAAGTGGCCGCGTGCGGCTCCCACTCGGCGGGCATGCGGTAGCCGAGCGAGTGCGGCGTCGCGAGTGAGTCGAGTTTTGGTTCGAGCGTCGTCGCCCGAGCAACCGTGGCGCGCTTCTTCATCGCTTGTTCGGATCCAGGAAGCGTTGCGTGAGGTCGCCATAGGCGTCGATGCGGCGGTCGCGAAAGAAGGGCCAGTTTCGGCGCACCCACTCCTGGCGCGTCAGATCACACTCGACGACCAGCGTTTCTTCAGCTTGTCCGGCTTCTGCCAGCACCACGCCGAAGGGATCTGCCACGAAGGAATGCCCCCAAAATTCAATGCCTCCATCGGCCGGGCCCTCGTGGCCGACGCGGTTGACTGCGATCACGAACACGCCATTGGCGATCGCGTGGCTGCGTTGCATGGTTTGCCACGCGGACACTTGAGCGGCTCCATACTGCTCTTTCTCGGAAGGGTGCCAGCCGATGGCGGTCGGATAGGTGAGCACCTGTGCGCCGCGCATGGCGGTCAGCCGTGCGGCTTCCGGGTACCATTGATCCCAGCAGATCAGCGTGCCAACGGTTGCCGTGGGTGTCTCGAAGCTCAAAAATCCCAGGTCACCCGGCGTGAAGTAGTACTTCTCCATGAACAACGGGTCGTCCGGGATGTGCATCTTCCGATACAGACCGAGCGTGTTGCCGTGCGGCCCGAGCACGACCACGCTGTTGTGGTAAATGCCCGGCGCGCGCTTCTCGAAGATGGGCGTGACCACGCTGACCTTGCACTCTTTGGCGACCTGGGCGATGGCCTGCACCGTGGGTCCGTCGATCGGCTCGGCCAGGTCGAAGAATGCCGCGTCTTCCGTTTGGCAGAAGTATTGCGAAGCAAACAGCTCCTGCAGGCAAATCAGGGTCGCGCCGCGAGCGGCCGCATCCCGAATCGCCAATGAGGTTTTTTCGACATTAGCGGCTTTATCCAGACCGACACTGGTTTGGATCAGGCCAATTTTCAGGCTGTGCTGGGTCATGCTGTCCTCAGGGCGTGCTTTAGCATGGTAAACGCCTCCGGTGGCGAGTGACCCGAAGACGCTGAAGAAGCTGGAGGCGACGGAGACCCCCGAAGCCGTGCTTGGCGGGGGGACGCTGATCGTCACGCCCACCTACAACGAACGGGCCAACCTCGAGGCGTTCGTGGAAGCAACGCTGGGCGTCGCGCCCGCTGCACACGTCTTGATCGTAGACGACAATTCCCCGGACGGAACCGGCGTCTTGGCGGACGAGCTGGCAGCGCGTGACAAGCGGGTGAGGGTTTTGCATCGCCCGAGCAAACTGGGGCTCGGCACCGCCTATACCGCCGCCTTCCAACTCGGCCTGCACGACGACTACCGTTATTTCTTCGAGATGGATGCAGATTTGTCTCACGACCCGCAGCACCTGCCGGAGTTCTTTCGCGAACTGGAGGCCGGCGCCGACGTGGTGATCGGCTCGCGCAACATCCCGGGCGGCAACGTCATGGGCTGGGGAGCCGGCAGGCACCTGCTCTCCAAGGGTGGCTCGCTCTATTCACGCCTGATCCTCGGGGTCGGCGTGCGCGACCTGACGAGCGGCTACAAGGCCTTTCGCCGCCAGGCGTTGCAGGCCATTTTTGCGGCCAACGTGGCCTCCAACGGCTACTCGTTTCAAATCGAGATGACGTATCGCGCGCTGCGCTTGGGTTTGAAGGTGCGAGAAGTGCCGATCGTGTTCGTCGACCGACAAGTGGGCGCCTCGAAGATGGATCGCAAGATCGTGCTCGAAGCAGTGACCACCGTCTGGAAGTTGCGGCTGCGGACTCTGCGTCATGGTTAGCTCCGCGCTGCGCAAAACTGCCGCATGGTCCAAACGCCATTGGGCAGGCTCGCTGTTCGTGCTCCTGGCGCTCGGTATTTGGGGGTGGGTCAGCTGGGAAGCTGCGTACGTGCGCATGATCACCTGGGAGGCTGGCTCCGACTACTGGGAGCACTCCGCGACGCTGCACGCGCTGATCGAGAACCCCTGGCACCCCCGCCATCCGCACTTGGCCACGAACGCGGGCTCACCGCGCTTCGGCCCGCAATTCTTGCTGATCGCGCTGATCGCCCGTGCCCTGCACTGGGACGCGCTCCAAGCCATGACGCTGTGTGCAGTGCTGAACACGCTGCTCTTCTTGTGCGGGATCCGCGCCTTCTTCCGCAGCTACTTTCGGCATCCGTTGGCGCCGCTGTATGGCCTGTTGGTGATGTTCGGCGGTTGGTGGCTGGGCTTTCACTATTCGAACGTGTACGCGCTGCCGGTGTTCTTCAGCGTCGCGTCGTTTCCGTCGACGACCGCTCTCGGTCTGACACTGCTCGGCTTCGCGCTCGAGGTGCGCTTGTTGCGCGGTCGAGCGCAGCAAAAACAGCTAACCCTGCTCGTCCTCGGGCTGTGGGCAGCCGCGGTGTTCATCATCCACCCGCTGACCGCGATGATGTCTCTACCGGGCGCGCTGCTGCTCGCACTGGCCGAGCCGAAGGTCTCTTGGCGGCTGCGCTTCGAGGTCGCTGGCGCGGTCGTGGTGGGCTGCGCTTTGTCGCATTTTTGGCCGTACTTTTCGCCGTGGGTGGTGGCGCGCGGCGGGCACGGGGAAGCGGCGGACTGGGCCGGGCAGAGCGTGCAACAAGCGGCCGATTTGCAAATCAAAAAGAAGCTGCACGAGTTCTATCAGCCGCTTGCGCTGCTCCAGGCGCTTGGCTTGGGCGCGCTCACGCTGCTCCTGCTGCCGTACTTCTTGTTGCGACGCGAGCGTTGGTTCGTGGGCTTGGGCGCGCTGAGCATGCTTTTGCCGTTCGTGGGCAACGCGTTCGTGGAGCTGCCGCTCGGTCACCGCTTCGTGCTGCTGGCGATTGTGTACCTGCACATCGGCCTGGTCTGGTTTCTGCTGCGGCTGACCCCGGGACACGCCGGCGCGTTCCGGTTCTTGCGGCGGCGCACTTGGGGGACCGTCAGCGCGCTGCTGATCGCCGCCACACTGCTGGTATTTTGCGGTCACAGTCTGCAGCTGGCTCGCTCCCTGTTCGACGATCCGCGCTTCCGGACCCGGCGCGAGAGCCCCGTGATCCGCAATATGCGCGCGTTTGCGGGCGCGGCAGGGCCGGGCGCGGTGGTGCTTTCGACCCCGGCGGTATCGTGGCCACTGCCCACGTTCGGCCCCAAGGTGCTGGTCCTGTTTCATCAGGACCCGCTGGTGCCGGACGCAAACCAGCGCGCTCATTGGGTCAGGCGGTTCCTGGCCGCGTCCACCTCGGACGACGAGCGCCGCACGATTTTGGCGCGTTACGGCGTCAGTCACGTTTTATTGCAGCGCGAGGCTGGCTCGGTGGTCAGATTTCTGGCTAAAACCTCGACCGTTCGCATGCTCGGCACCGGCTACCGCTTGTACACGCTCTCCCCCAACGCTCCGCGTGCGACGGATTAGTCAGTCCATGACTCAGTCGCAAGCGCCTGGTGCGGCCTTCGGTCGCTATGAGTGGCTCTTCATTGCGGTCGGCGCGCTCGCCGCGTTTTGGCTGCATTGGCATTTTCGGATTTCCGGCTTCGGTGAGCAGGACGCGGGGCGCTTGGCGAGCGACGCGATCAACTGGCACTTCCAAGGCTCGATCGACATGACCAAGGTCGATTATCGTCTGCACACGAGCCCGCTCTACATCCACAGCCTGAAGCTGGCCTTGGATCACGGCCTGAGCGTGCGCTCGCTGCCGGCGCTCATGAACGGCCTGAGCGTGTTCGCCAGCAGCGCGTGCATGGTCGGTTTGTACCTGCTCTTTCGCCAGCTTTCGACGCCGGCGATCGCTGCGGCGGCGACCATCGTGTACTCGCTCACGCCGTGTTTTTGGCTGGGCAGCGTGTATGGCATGCCGACCTTGCCGGCGCTGACGCTGCTGGTTTTTTCCGCGCTCGCCTTCGGTAAAGCGGCCGATCAAACGCGCCTTCGCTCGCTGCGATTCGCTGCTTTCATCGCGCTGTCTGCGCTGCTGGCGGCGCTGGCTTTTTCGACCAAGGCAGACATGGCGCTGTCCAGCGGTGCCCTGCTCTTGGCGCTGATCGCGCGTGGTCGGCTGCGCCCCTCGCTACTCGCGTGCATCGTGCTGATCGTCGGTTTGGGCACGCTGTTCACGATGGCCTACGCGCGCCACGTGGCATTGCCGGTGGTCGAGGCTGCGCCCAAAAACACGCATGCAGTGGGCGGCTTCCTGGAGAGCTGGAACGGACGCTTTCCGTTCAAGTGGTCACTCTTGATCGATCCCAAGAACAATGCGCCGATCACTCACGCGGCGGGCACCTTGCTGTTCGCCGTATGCGTCCTAGCCCTGCTTCAGGGCGTGCTCGGCAACAAGCGCCGACGCTGGCTGACCTTCGGCGCTGCCGCATGGGGCCTGGCCCCGATGCTGTTTTGGGGACTGAAGCCGGGCAACTCCGCGCGCCACAATCTGCCTGCCTATCCGCCGTTGGTGTTTCTGGCAGTGCTGATGCTTTTCCGGCTGGTCGACTACCGAGCACGACGCGCCTGGATCCTGATCGTGATGCTATTTGCGCTCGGACAGATGGACATGACGGGCAACAACAGCGTGAACCCGCGCGTGGACGTGCTGCTGGCGGGGGAACAGGTCGAGAAAGCGACTGGATCCCTGCACGCTCGGGCGCGCGAATTCATGAACTCGCCCAACCCCAAAAAGGCGATCATCGAGACCGAGTACCTGGAGTCCTATTCGGAGTTCGAGGCCTGGGCTGCGGCCAAGGCGCCCGCCCTGCGTGACCGGCGCGAATCGCAAAAGACGATAGCGGACGGTCCTGAGCGCGAAACCAGGGTGCTTCGAACGGGCAGCGCCAAAGTCGCCAAGGCCAGGGCTCAAAGTCTGCGGGAGCAGGGCTTCGACGTGTTCTCCCTGCAGTTTTCGCTATAGAAGTGCTACACCCCTGCCGGCCGGGCGGGCGGAGAACTCGGCTGCCGCGAACATGAAGCTCATCATCCAAATCCCGTGCCTCAACGAGGCGCAGACCCTGCACATCGCGCTCGCCGATCTGCCCAAGCAAATCCCGGGCATCGATACGATCGAGGTCCTGGTGATCGACGACGGCAGCCGAGACGACACGGTTGCCGTGGCCCGCAAGCACGGCGTGCATCACGTGGTGGGCTTTCGTCAGAACCAGGGCTTGGCGCGGGCGTTCATGCTCGGCTTGGACTCATGCCTCGAGCGCGGCGCGGACATCATCGTCAACACCGACGCAGACAATCAATACAACGGCGCAGACATCGAGAAGCTCGTGCGGCCGATCTTGGACGGCCAAGCCGATTTCGTGATCGGCGCCCGCCCGATCGACACCATCGAGCATTTCTCGCCCGTCAAAAAGCTGCTGCAGCATCTCGGCAGCTCGATCGTGCGTCGAGTGAGCGGCACGGACGTGGCCGACGCGCCCAGCGGCTTCCGTGCCATCTCGCGTGACGTGGCGCTGATGCTGAACGTATTCAACGGCTACACGTACACGCTGGAGACCATCATCCAGGCCGGTCAGCGCAACATGACCGTGGTCTCCGTTCCCATTCGCGTGAATGGCGATCTGCGCCCCTCTCGCCTCGTGCGCAGCATTCCGAACTACATCAAGCGCTCGATGGTGACGATGTTCCGCATCTTCATCGTCTACCAGCCGCTGCGCTTCTTCCTGAGCGTCAGCTTGTTCCCGCTCAGCATCGGCACCATCATCGGCGCGCGCTTTCTTTGGTACTTCGTAGAGGGCAACGGCTCTGGCCACGTCCAATCCTTGATTTTGGCGGCGGTCCTGCTGATCGTCGGATTTTTGACGTTCCTGTTGGCGATCCTCGGCGATCTGCTGAGCGTCAATCGCCGCTTGCTCGAAGAGCTCCAACAGCGCGAACGCCGTCGCCGCATCGAGGCCTCCTTCGGTCCGGTCTCCGTCATCACCGGCACTGGCCCGCGCACGAGCAGCGTGTACCCGGGACCCCAAGTGCGGTCGAACACGATCACGTAGAGTCTGGGCGAGCCAAGATGGGGCACGAGGCGGCCCGAGGCGACGGGCGAGAATGTGCGCTCGTCCCAAGGGCCATCCTTCGCCGCACGGAAAAGTAGTTCGCGCACGAACAACTTTTCCGTGGCCGCCTTAGGGGCGCGCGAGTTACCCGGCTTCGGGCAAGTCACGGACTGACGAATCGTGAGACGGACGCGGGCACGGGCATGGTTGCGGATGCCCAGCAATCAGCGACAGACGCTAGCCGGGTCGCGGCACCAAGACCTTGAAGCGACGGGCGCCGATCGCCCGAGATTCGAGCGCATAGTGGCTCAATAGCGCTTGACTTGATTCGCACCCACGCCGCGAAAGAACCAAATTTG
Source organism: Polyangiaceae bacterium (assembly GCA_035273265.1). Taxonomy (GTDB): domain Bacteria; phylum Myxococcota_A; class Polyangia; order Polyangiales; family Polyangiaceae; genus PMG-095. The sequence continues at coordinate 26,227 of DATEPG010000090.1, read as the reverse complement.
GGTTTGTTGAACTGGGTCCAGCCAGCGCTGTTGGTCGCGAACGAAGGCCCGCCATTCCAGGACCAGTGCCGGCTGCGCCGGCGACGACAAGTAGCGCTGGAAGGTCCGGCTCTGATGAAATCCGGAGATGCCAACCAGCACCGGCGCCTTGGGACCACTCTCCGCTCGGATCGCCAAACAAAGATTGCGGTCCTGCTGTCGGGTTTGCAGATCGTGCTGGATGCCAGCGTAGCTACGCTGCACGCCGATGAAGCAGAGACCGAACAGCAGCACGAGCACGAGCCGCACGAGACGACCCGACACGCCATAGGCGATAGCCGGTAAAATTCCGAGCAGCACCAGGTTCGGCAGCTGCACCGGCACGTCCAGGAAGCGATCCCCGACGACGGCCATCATTGCCATGCTGCAGATCAGCGGCAAGGCGGGTTGTCCAGCGCGCCACAGGCGCGAGCTGGCAAGACACAAGACTACGGCGACTGCGTACAGCGGCAGCGTATAACCCAGCTCGTCGCCCGTGAACTGCACGCTGTGCGCGATCCGCTGCGGCACGGTCATGGTCGAACGAGGCGCGTGCAGCAGCCCGCGAGGGCCATACACGTAGTCCTGATAGACCATCCAAACCGCCGGGACAAACACGAGCAATGCGCCCGCGCCGAACTTGGCCAGTCTTTTGACCTGTCCGACGAGCACGCCAGAGGCTCCCAGCCGCCTGATGCGAAAGGACGAGAGGAACAGCACCAGCAACGGCCCTGAAAGCGGGGTGACGAGCACGGAAAAGCCGAACAGCAGCCCCGCGACCAGCGACGCGCCGCGTACGAAGCACGCGAAAGCCATCGCGACGAACGCGACGGACACGCCGTCCACCTCGGAGAGCAGCATCCCTCGAACTTGAGAGGGCAAACTCAGCGCGAGCACCACCGAGGCCAAGCCCACGAGGCGAGAATTGCTCGCAAGCTTGGCCGTGAAATACAGCGCGACCAGGCCCAAAAATCCCACGACCAGCAGCATCACGTTCATGTTCAGGTCAGTGCCGAACGGGAGCAGTGCGTTGAACAGCATGCCGAGGGCAAAGTAGCCGACGTGCGTGCTGCGGTGGCTCAGGTCGTGATCATCGATCTGCTGGTTGTATACGGCCGAGTCGCCGTTCTGCAGCAGTGGCTGCAGCAAGCTGCCGTGGGCGGCGAACAAGGCAAGGAAGAACAGAAATATGCCGACGCGTGCGGCTCGTTCGGTCGACGCCGGCGAGAGGCGACGGGCGATCCTGCGCCAGGCGCGGATCACGGAGAGCGGTCGCCGATCAAGAAGCGCGGGCGGTTCTTGAGGACTTCGAAGATCTTGCCGAGATAGGTGCCGATGATGCCCAGGAGCACGAACAAAATGCCGAACATCAACGACATGAAGCCCATCATCGAGGCCCAACCGGTGATGGTCTGGCCCCGAAAGTATTGGATCAGGATGTAGCTGAGCTCCAAGATCGCGAGCGCGCTGGTGAGAAAACCGATCCAAATGCCGAGTTTGAGCGGCGCGAGGGAGAACGACAAAATCGCGCCCGAGGCGAAGCGCAGCATCTTCTTGAGGCTGTACTTGGTGCTTCCGCTGAAGCGTTTGTTGGCGCGGTAGGGCAGCGTGATCGAGCGGAAACCGAGCCAGGTGACCGAGCCACGAATGAACAGATCGACGTCGTTCATGTCGCACAGGGCGCGCACGGCACTCGCATCGAGCAGGCGGAAGTCCGAGTTGCCGGGCGCCATGGACACGCCAGTGAGCTTGGAAAACAGGCCGTAGAACCAGCGCGAGGAAGTGCGCTTGAAGAGCGAAGTGTCCTCCGCGTCGGCGCGCTCGGTGGTGACGACTTTGTAGCCTTCACGCCAGCGCGCGAAGAGCTCCGGAATCAGCTCCGGCGGATGCTGCAGATCGCCATCCATGCTGACCACTGCTCGGCCGCGAGCCTCACTCAAGCCGGCCATCAGCGCACCTTGGTGGCCAAAGTTTCGCGCCAGGCGAGCGCCACGCAAGGCGCTGTGCACCTGGCATTGGGCGACGATTTGCGCCCACGTACCGTCCGAGCTGCCATCATCGACGAGGATGATTTCGAAAGGCACGCCGATCGTGGCCACGATCTTTTCCACGGCCGCGACGAAGGCCGCGATGTTGCCCTCTTCGTTGTACATCGGGGCGACGACGGACAGCTCCGGCAAATGCACCGTGAGCGCGGGACTGAGGCTTGGATCGGTCATTTTGCCCGGGAACTCAGCTCGATTACCACAGCGCGAGGGCCTTTGCGACCCGTGATATAAGCCGTCCCGCCAATGATTGATTCAGGTAGCCGGCAAGCACGCTTGGCGCGCGCTTTCGAATACGGCGCGGTCGCGCTCGCCGCCATCGCCTTCGCAGCCAGCTACGGGCTGACCTACGGCTACGACAATCAGCTCGTGTACTTCTTGAAGGCCCTGACGCTGACTGACCAGAGCCTGCTGCGCTCGGACTGGTTCACTTATCAGACCACGCAGTACCACCGCGTGTTCAGCTACTTGGGCGCATTTTTGCTCGAACTGAACGAGCAAGGTTGGGCAGTCGCCATCACGCAATTTTTGCTGGTGCTGCTGGGTGGGCTCGCGATTTACCGGCTCGTGAAGCGTGTGGCAGGCGCACGACTCGCGCTGGCGTCTTATCTGATCTTGCTCTCGATTTTGTTCATCACGCGTACCTCCAGCGTGGGTACGAGCTACCTGTTCGATACCATTTTGCAGCCATCCACGTTGGGCGCGCTGGGGTCGGTCGCCGGTACGCTGTTCTTCGTCGAGGAGCGTTGGTTCGCTTCGGGTTTGTGCTTGGCGGCCGGCGGGGCGTTTCACGCCAACTACTTGGTGCTGGCCTATCCGATCTTCGGCTTGGCGCACTTGGCGCTCGGCTTCAAGGATCTGCCGCGGCGGCTGATCGCGCAGTTTTCGCCGTTGTTCGCGATCACGCTCCTGCTCTCGCCTGTGCTGCTCGCCGCCTCGCATACCCAAGCATCGCCCGAAGCGCAGGAGATCTTGTTTCGAGTGCGCTCGCCGCATCACTACAATCCCGCGCGCTTCGAGCGCAATTTCATGCCCTTTGCGGCCTGGCAGCTGCTCGGGATCGGCAGCGGTTGGTTCTTGCACAAGACCGCGGACGGCCGGCGTTTAGGCGCGGTTTTGTGCGGCCTGATGCTGACGATCTGGACCGGCACGGCGCTAACCACGTTCTACGAATTCCCCAAAGTGAACCAGATCTTCGTCTGGCGCTTTGCTCCGAATGCCGATCTCCTGTCGCAGATCTTGTTCGCCTGCGCGGTGGCACATGCATTGGCCAAGCCTTCGATCACGCGCCACTACCCGGGCGTGGCGCTCGGCCTAATCGCCGCCGCCTTGGGCACGTTCGGCATGTTCTGGCGCGGCAAGGGCAATGCGCCGCTCCCGAATCTGGTGCTCTGGTTCCTGGCTGCGGTGCTGTTCGCGCGCGTGGTCGATCTGGCGCTCGACGCTTTCTGCCACTTCAAACCGAAGTACCTCGAGCTGGTCACTCAGAGAAAGCGCGCATGGGTCTGGTTGCCGCTGCTGCTCGGTGCACTTGCGCTGTACCGATTCGCACCCGAACGTCTGGCTCATGGTCGCCAACGCTCGACCTTGCTCAAAGAGGACGGCGGTCGCAACGATGACCTCTATCGCTGGTTGCGCGAGAAGTCGCCCAAGGACGCGATCTACCTGACGCCACCGGATCTGGACGGCGCGCGCTTTTTGGGTCAACGCGCGATCGTCGTCGATTGGAAAGCCGTGCCGCTGATCCCGACCGAGCTTCTGGGTTGGTACGAGCGCTTGTGCGATGTCACTGGCCGAGAAGTGAAAGGCTCGGGGGATCTGGCCGGCTATGGTTCGCTCGACCCCGAGCGGCTGGCGCTGATCGTCCGCAAATATCACGCACAATACCTGGTGCTTCGCCGTGGGGCAGAGAACCGCTTCCCCGATTTACCCGTCGTCTATCGAAATTCCGGCTATTCCGTGCTGAAGATCGTGCAGAATCCCAGCGAGCCCTGAAGTCCTTGCTCGAGCCCGGAGCCTGAGGCACCTTCCGCGTCCGACTGCTCATGCCGATGCCCGCCGCCCCGAAGCTTTCTTTCGTGATCCCGTTCATGAACGAGGAAGCCACGCTCGAAGAGCTGTACACCCGCATCGCGGAAGCGGTCACGCCCACGCTCGGCGCCGGTGAGAGCTTCGAAGTCATCTTCATCGACGACGGCAGCACGGACAGCTCCGTGGCCGTGGCCGAGCGCCTAGTCGCCGCGCACTCGCAAGTCAGCTTGCTGGAGCTGCAGGGAAACTTCGGCAAGAGCGCGGCGCTGGCCGCCGGCTTCACGCGCGCCCGCGGCAGCATCGTTTTTACGCTCGATGCCGATCTGCAGGATGATCCCAAGGAGATCCCGCGTTTCCTCGCCAAGCTTGCGGAAGGCTTCGATTTGGTCTCGGGCTACAAGCGCAAGCGAAACGACCCGATCACCAAGGTGTTGCCCTCGCGCGTGTTCAATTGGCTGGTGCGCACCGCTACCGGCGTGAAGCTGCACGACGTGAACTGCGGCTTCAAAGCCTACCGTGACGTGGTGTTGAAGAACGTACGCCTGTACGGTGAGCTGCATCGCTTCGTGCCCGTGCTCGCCCATTGGAAGCGCTTTCGCATCGGCGAGATCGCCGTCGAACACCACGCTCGCCGCTTCGGCTACTCCAAATTCGGCGGTGGTCGCTTCTTCCGCGGGCTGATGGATCTGCTCACGGTCGTGTTCCTCTTGCGCTACGGGCGCCGCCCCGCACACTTCTTCGGCGCCGTCGGCACCCTGACCTTGGCCATCGGACTCGCCATCTTCGGCTATTTGTCCGTGATCTGGTTCATGGGCCAATCGATCGGGCATCGCCCGCTCTTGATCTTGGCCGTGTTGCTGATCGTGGTCGGCGTGCAAATCTTGGCCACCGGTCTGATCGCAGAATTGATCGTGCATTTGGCGCGCACCGAGCTGCCCTACGTGCTCAAGCGCGAAGCCGTGCACGAAGTCGCCGTGCTCGGCCCAGGCTTGCCGCACGGCGAAGTGCGCGTGCCGGCCATGCACACCTAGAGCGCGCCGAAGGCTAGCTTAGTCCGCCGAATGGACTAAGCTAGAGGCGTGTCGCACCAGGTCAATATCCACGAGGCAAAAACGCAATTCTCCCAGCTGGTCGATCGCGCCCACGCAGGTGAAGAGATTGTCGTCGCCAAGGACGGCGAGCCTTGGGCGCGCCTGGTTCCCCTATCCGCGCCGACTGCCCGGAAGCCTGGCCTGTTGCGCGGACTACGCATCGATCCCATGTTCGACGAGCCGCTGCCGGATGACGAACTGGACGCCTGGGACGGCAAGCGATGAGATTGCTTCTCGACACCCACGCGCTCCTCTGGTGGCTGGCCGATGATGATCGCCTCTCTCAACGAGTTCGGGAGGCTATCGCCGACCCTGAACGCACCGTGTACTCGAGCCCGGCCAGCGCCTGGGAGATCGCAACGAAACATCGAATCGGACGATTGCCCGAGGCCCATGAACTGCTGGCGGATTTTTCCGGGATGCTTCTGCGTGCTGGCATCGAGGAGCTACCGATCACGATGAAGCACGCCGTGCTTGCAGGCACATTGGGCGGCTCTCACCGGGATCCATTCGATCGCATGCTCGCTGCCCAAGCCCTGTGTGAAAGCCTGGAAGTCGTCACCAAAGACGACGCCATCGCGGTGCTTGGCGCGCGCTGTCTGTGGTGAGGGTCCGCTCAGCGCGCCCAACGCTTGAGCGCGGCCCAGGCGATCAGATCCGCGACGAGTGAGGCCGCGCGCGAGGCCACGGCGATCGCGAGCGCGGGAGCGCTGCCGACGGCGGGAGCCAAGCTGACCGAGAGGATGGCTTCGCGCACTCCCACGCCCGCGGGCGCGGCCAGCGCGACGAAGCCGCCGACCGTGGCCAGCGCGTACAGACCCGAGGTCGACAGCGCGATTCCAGGCGCTGCCCCGAACGCGCGCGTGAGCAAGAAGCCATGCACCGCCCAGCTGGCCCAATAGAAAACGTGCGCCAGCAGCAGCGAAAACGGCACGAGTGGACCGCTCGCTTCGACCTTGAGCACGCGCACCACGAACGCGGGCAGTCGGCTACGATCGATGCACGAGAGCCCGATCACGATCGCGGCGAACCCCAGCACGATCGGGATCGCCCAGCGCCCGAGCAGCGCGGTCAGGCCGCTGCTCGCGGGCAGCCACAACAGGGACGCAAAACCGACGCCACCACCGACGGCGGTCCAGGACAGCATCTCGAGCCCCACGGACGATCCGACCGACACCGCGGATACGCCCAAGCGCGCTGCTCCCGCCATGCGCACGAAGGGCAGGCCGACCATCCCCGGTGTGTAACGAGCGAGCTGCGAGTCCATGTACAGCGAGAGCGCTGGGCCGCGCGGAACGCGGCGCGCGGTCATGCGCTCGATCAGCGCAATCCAGCCCCGCCCCTGAATCAAGCAGCCCAGGCCGAGTGGCAAGATCGACGCCAGCGCCCAAGGCAGATCGAGCACGACTTGCGTCTTTTGCCAGCGGCGCGCCAAATCCCAGGCTGAATAGGCCACGAACAAGAAGGCGATGGTCATGAACAGCGGCCCGAGCCGCTTCTTCAAGCCAGGCTTTGCCGGCGCCACCTGGTCGGCATTGGCCGGCTGCTCCTCGCCCGCCTCGGGCGGTCCGCCTGCTCCGGCCGCGCTCAAAGCTGCCAGTCGAGGACGAGCTGCGGGTTCTGGGAAGTGTCGGCGCCGCGCTTGAGCAGCACGAACTCCGCCGCGCGCTTGACCACGCCGTATTGACCGCTTTCCAGGGCAGCCTTCAAGGTCGGCCTAGTCTTCGACAGCTTGAGCTCCTTGCTCGATGCAAGCACATACTGTGCTCCCTGTGGCCCGTGGCGCATGGTGAACATCTTCACGCGCGAAGAGACGTGAGGACCGACGGTCTCGGTGGCGGCCACCGAGGCGTCCTTCGGGATTAGCTCGACCAAGGATTGCAGGCGCGCGTATCGCTCGGCCTCACGCGGCTCGAAATTGAAGTCGATGAAGCTGTAACCGCCCTTGAGTGAGTTGGGGCGCGCGCCGAAAGCGCCGTAATTGTAGCTGAGCACGAGCGAGACGCAGACCATGGTCGTTGCCGCTGCGCGCATGCGGATCACGCCCAAATCCAAGCTCTTGCCGAGGGCCTCGAGCGCCAGTGGCACGGCCAAGAACAGGTACGGCGCCCAGTGCATCACGTAGTGAAAGGAAAACAGTGCTGGCGGATCGTAGTTCGTCACCAGCAAGGTCAGGAAAACGCCCGGCACGAACGCCGCCCACAAATACCAGCGGCGCGCCGGCAGAAACGAAAGCGGCACGAGCAAATGCAGCAGGTAGATCAGCTTCTTTTCGACGGCTAGCTTGGACAATACGAACAGTGGGTTGGTGATCAGCGTCTTGATCACGCTCTTGTAACCCTTCTCGCCGTCGGCCCAGAGGTCCTTGTACATGTTCGGGTACCACCACTCGCCCGCGTCATCCATGACGTGAAAGCGCAAGTACACGAAGTAGGTCAGGGCGGCGGTGGCGATGATGAAGCCGGGGAACGAGCGATAGCCCGAGAGCATCAAGAAGCCGCCGATCACGGCCACGCCAATCGGAATGTCTTCGCGGAGCAAGAGCGCAGCTGCGGTCGCGAGCCCACAGATCAGCCAGCGCCGCGTCTCCGCTGCCCAGACCAGGCTGAACAGAAAGAAGGTCGCGATCGGCACGTTCTGGAACTCCGAGAAGTTCGCGCTGTGCATCGGGTAGTAGCAAAGGAACACCAGCGCCACGGCGGCAGCCATGACATCCGACACATGACGCCGCGCGAAGCCGTACAGCGGCAGAGCGCTCAGCCCGAGCATGAACGACTGCAACACCAGCAGCGTTTCCGGCTTGGGAAACAGCGCGTAGATCGGCAGGAACAGGTAGGTGCCGAACTTCGCGTGGTTGGCTAGGTATTTACCTGGGTCCGTCGGGAAGACGACGGTGCTCTCCAGGAATTTCCCGTGCAACCCGCCGTAAATCAAGTTGTTGTTGATCGACAGATCGAAGTTGTGAGTCCTGAGCTTGTAGTGCCAACGCACGAAGTAAAAGCTCATGAACAGCGCGTAGCCGAGCGCGGCGCAGATCACGACTGCACGCGGGCCTTGGCGGCGAACGATCGCCGGGACCTGCTCGCTCACACCGTCGAGCCATTCCCGAACCGATTCTGGAATGGAGGCGAGCGCACGCACGAGCAGCGTTTCGACCACGAGCGCGCCGACGAGGGCGACGATCAGCAACGCCTGGTGACGGTTTTGCCAAGGCTTGTAGCGGAACACGATCGGCATGATCGGCAGCGCGATCAGCGGCGAGACGAACCACGCCCACTGCTCGGCAACCTGCCAGGAGCGACGCTTGCTCCAGAGCCAGGCCAGCGCGGCCGCACCGACCGCCCCGCCGAGCGCGAGCCCAGCCACGAAACCGGCCACCAGGCTCGAGCGCTGGTCCGGTGACTCGAGCTTGTTGCTCTCCAGGAAATCGGCAATCCACCGCGACCGGAACGCAAACTGCGTCCAGACTACGAGAGCGCTGCCGAGCAGCGCGCTGAGCGCCAGCACCCGGCTACCGATCCCCCAGCGATCCTCGTCGGGCTGTGAGCGGTCCTGCGCCACGGGCTCGGGCGGCTCTTCGCTGTCGCGGTCGGGATCTTCGGAATCAGGCTGGGAGTCCAGCTCCTCGTCCTCTTGTTCCGCCTCACCCGCTGACTTTTTGTCGAAATCCGGCTCAGACCCGGTCATTGCGCGCAGGGGTGTACCACGAGACTACGCCGGGTGGCGCCATTCGCGAGCGGCGCGTACTCTATTGAGAGTGAGCTTTCGTGCCTACGCCCGGTTCTGGCCGGTCGCCGTGCTGCTTTTTGCGTCGCACGCCGCGCAGGCCGAGTTCAATCCTCAAGGCAGAAGCAAAAAGCCGAAGCCGGCGGCGGCTCCGACTCGGCCCCCTGCCAAAGCCCCGACTCGGCCAAGGCCAGCGACGGGCACTCCCGGCCCGGCGGCGGCTCCGACGCCAGCACCAGCTGCGGCTTCAGCCGAGACCACCAAACGCGACGCCAAGGGCCCCACCAGCGAAGCCTTGATCCAACGCTACACGGGGATCGTCCTGGCCCAACCGGGCGCGGACTTCCCGCTCCAACGCTTGCTCGAGTTGTACCGCGAGCGCGATGGCAAGCTGGACGCCCTGATCGCCGATCTCGCGCGTCGCGCGGAAGGCGGGGGCGCCACTCGCTACGCCGCCTTGGTCGCGATCGCGGGTCTCGAAAAGCTCGAGGGCAGGCCCGAGCGCGCACAGGCCGCCTACGAGCGAGCGATCGGCGAGGATGCCAAGAATCCAATCGCCGTCGTCGCCTTGGCGCGCATGTTGAACGAGCGCGGGGACAAGGCGGCTGCGCGCACTCGCTTCGAGCAAGCCTTGCCCGCGCTCAAGGACGACGCGGATCGGGAGCAAGTGTTACGCACCTTGCTCGGGCTGTGCCTCGATCTGAAAGATTACGACGCGGGCAAGCGCTACCACGTGGAGCTCGTGAAGCGCGCGGGCGGCTCGTTCTTCGTGCGCGCCGAGTTTGGGCGCGAGCTCTTGGCGCGCGGCGCGTACGAGCGCGCGGCCGCGGAATACAAGATCGTGGTTCAAGCTGCCACCGGCGACAACCGCGTGCTCGCCCCCGCCCTGCGCGACTACGGCAAAGCGCTCGAAAAGCTGGGCAAGCGAGAGGAAGCCCTGACCCAGTACCGACGCGCGCTGTCACTTTCGGGTGAGTCGGGCGTGCGTCGTGAAATCGTAGCCGCCATCGTCGATAGCTACCGCCAGCGAGATCGCTTACCCGAACTGATCGGCGAAATGGAGAAGCGCGCCAGCGCCTCGGCCGAGGATCTACGCACACTGGGCGCATTGTACGAGGAGACCGGGCAGGTCGAAAAAGCGCTAGCCACCTATCGCCGCGCGCTGGCGGCTGACAGCAAGGATCTGGCGACGCGCCTCAAGGTCGTGCACTTGCTCGAGGTACGCGGTGATTTGGAGCAGGCGATCGCCGAGTACGACGCCTTGATCAAGGCCGCACCGCGCAATCCGGATTTCGTCTTTCAATTGGCGGAAGCCCTGATTTCGCGCGGCGATCGCAAAAAGGCGCTGGCGCGGCTGCAGGACTTGGAAGCGCGCTCGCAGAGTGACGAAGAAACGTTGGCCGCATTGGTCGACTTCTACGAACGCGTCGACGAAAAAGAGCGCGCGCTCGCGCTCTTGCAACGCCTGGCCGGCAGCAATGCCGCCGATCCGGAACACTTGATCGAGCTCGGTACGCGCTACTGGCAAGAGGGCGACAAGAAGAAAGCCCTGGCGACCTGGCAGCGGATCAAGGCGGTCGTACCCGATCGCGCACGCGCGCTTTCGATGCTGGGTGACCTGTACTTGGAACACGACATGCCCAAGGAGGCGCTCGCGGCGCTCGCCGAGGCAGCCAAGTTGTCACCCAAGCAGCCTCGCTACCGCAAAGCGTATGCCTTGGCTCTCGAGCGGACCAGCGCCACCAGCGGCACGCGCGAAGGAAAATCTGCGCAGTTCGAAGAGGCGCGCAAGATCTGGGAAGAGTTGATCCGCGAAGCGCAAGGCGACGCCGCCCTTCTGCGCGAGGCACGCCAACACATCATCACCCTGTACAGCCTAGAGGGACAACTGGGCCAGCGAGTGCCCGGATTGGAACGTCGCCTGGCGCAAAATCCGCCTGATTTGGAGGCGGGTCGGCTGCTCGCCGAAGCGCATTTGCGCCTGCGACGCTACTCGGAGGCGGAGCGTGTGCTCGAGCGCGTGATCGCTGCCGCACCGGGCGATATGGAGAGTCTGAACTCCTTGGAGCGCGTGCTGGTGCTCGAGCACAAGCTGCGCGCCGCGATCAACGTCCTGGGAAAACTCGCCGCCGGCGATCCCAAGCGCGCGCGTGAGTACTTCCAGCGCATGGCGAGCTACGCCGCCGAGCTCTACCAAGACGACGAAGCCGTGCGCTACGCCGCGCGCGCGGTCGAGCTCAGCCCGGACGACGCCGAGGGCCACAAGAAGCTCGGCCAGATGTATCGAAAGCGTCAAGACGTCGCCAAATCGATCAGTGAGTTCCGGCAAGCGATCAGCAAGAACGAGCGTCTGTTCCCGGTTTATCTCGAGCTCGCCGAGTTGCTGCTCGGGCAAGGCGAGACCGACGACGCGGACATGCTCTTGCGCCGAGTCATCCGTGCGTCACCGGACGAGGAACTGATCAGCCAGGCCGCGCGCTTGAGCATGCAGGTGAACCTGGGCCGAGGCACGCTCGAGTCACTCGAGCGTGATTTGCTACCGCTGGCGTTGAACAGCCCAGAACGGCCAATTTACCGACAATTATTGTTGGAGGTGTACGGCGCGCTCGCCTATCCGCTGTTGGAACGCGAGAAGAGCGACCGCCCGAAGGACGCCGAGGCCGCACGCCTGGCGCTCGATCGCTTGGGCGAACGCGCGGTCAAGCCGCTGCTCGACGCGCTGGGCGACGCCCGTGAGGCCGAGCAAGAGGTTGCCATCACGCTGCTCTCGCACGTGCAGAACAAGAGCGCCGGGGCGACGCTGTTTTCGTATGCCACAGGCAGCAGCGCTAGCGGGCTCCGCACGCGGGCGATGCTGGCGGTCGGCATGTTACGCGACCCTGCGCTGGTGCCGCGCTTCGAAAATTTGTTGGTTTCGTCCGGGCGCGTCACTGCCGGTGAATCGGACCCAGTGTTGCTTGCCGCTGTGTGGAGCGTAGCGCGCATGCGTTCGCCGCGGGCCGAGCGACTATTGACCCAGCTCGCCGGCAGCGACTCCGCCGAGGTGAGCGCCTTGGGTCTCGTCGGACTGTCGTTGCTCGGCTCACACGCCGGCACGGCACACGCTTCCAAGCTGCTGCGTCAGGCGGAAGCCGGACCCTTGGCGCGCGCGGCCGCGGCATTTTCGCTGGCCGAGGGCGGGCAAAAAGCCCAGGAAAACCTGCTGGCTGAGCTATCCGAGGCGAACGACCCGAGCCTCGCGGCGATGGCCGTGCTGAGCCTGGCTCGACTCGACTCGGCGAGCGCGCCGCGCGTCATCGCCGATGCCCTGAGCAGTCCGGATCCACTCGTGTCGCGCGCGGGCGGCGATGCCGCGCTGGTTTGGGCCAGCGGCAGCTATCACAAACCGAAAGAGCCACTGCCTGCGGTCGATGGCGCGCTGGATGTGCGTCGGCTGATCGACGAACTGCGACCGAGTGGCTATTCCGGCGCTGCGCGGGTACTTGCGCTCGAAAAGCTGTCAGGCTCGTTGTCGCTGGCCTTCGCTCGCGCCGCCTCGGTGTCGCCAGAGCGCGCGCGCTCGGTGGCCTTGCTGCTCGTGGTCGATCCCGGCCAATTGCCGTTCGCCCCGTTGACCGCCAACGCCGAGTTCACGCCCGCCGAACGTGCCCGCCTAGAGGCGCTGGCGCGTGAATTGGGAGCCGTGCTGCTGCCGACGTTCAGCGCGCTCGCACGCCACCCCTCGCCCGACGTACGGCTGTCTGCCCTGCGTTTTCTCGGCCATCGCGCCGAGCCAGCGGCCAAGGCAGCCGTCTTCGCGGCGCTCAAAGACGAGCTGGGCACGGTGCGGCGGGCCGCCTTGACCACGCTCGCGTCGTCGGACGCACAATCAGCATCCGCGGTGATTGCGCTGCTCGAGATCGAACCGGACTGGGCGCTTCGGGCGCTAGCCGTTGAAACCCTGGGGCGCGTCGCCGCCGGCAGCGCGAACGCCGCGGTCGTGACCGCGCTCAGCCAACGCGCCAGCAAAGACGCCTTTGCCCTGGTGCGCGAGGCAGCGCTGCAGGCCTTGGTTTTGGTCGATCCGACCGCCGCCAAGCGCCTGCTCGAGGTGATCCATGACAGCGACCCAGAACCCAGGGTAAAAGCCAGGGCTCGGGCTTTGCTCCAGCGGCTTTGATGTCTCAGGCTTCATACACATCACCCAAGCTCCGTTCGCCGCGAACGCTGTGCGCCATGCTCACGCTGTGCGCGGCGTCCGCGCTGAGCTGCACTTCTCTCGACGGTTTCAGCAACAAGCCGGGCGAAGCCTATTGCGGTCAGATTGGCTCGGCGTTGGTCTGTGATCCCGGCGCGCCTTGCCCCGGGTTCCACGACGGATTCGTGAAGGAAGGTTCGCCGCCCGACTTGTGGGTCGCGATGACCATGGACACCAGCAAGCTCAGCAGCATCCCGGGGGCCTTGACCAGCAATGACCCGCAGGGCATTTGCGGGACCGCCGATGCGCCGCAGGTTTTGTTTTTCGAGGCGCCGGTGCGCGCCATCCCCGAGGTGGACCACGACGTTTTATCCGCGCTCACCTTCGGCGAGGGACACGACCACGACTTCTTCGCCTGGATCGACTCCACATGTCAGGGCACCATGCTGGCTGTCGTGTCGTTGATGAAGAACAATTACATCGAGCTGCGCTTGTTTAAGCCAGCGCCTGCCTCGCCCAACGCGACGGCCGCTCAACGCCCCGGATTTGCACTCTTTCACCTCGATCCAAAACCGCTCCACCTGCCCAGAGAAGAGGGCGGCTGCGGCTTCCCGGCACCCCCCTGATCCCATGTTGGTACTCGGCATCGAAACTTCGTGTGATGAGACCGCCGCTGCTCTCGTCACGGATGACGGCAAAGTGGTCAGCGACTCCGTGCACAGTCAGATCAAGCTGCACGCGCCGTACGGAGGCGTAGTGCCCGAGCTCGCTTCGCGAGACCATCTGCGCAACGTGCGCCCAGTGATTCGTGAAGTGTTCAAGAAAGCCGGCATCCAGCCGAGCGCGATCGACGGCATTGCCGTTACTTGCCGCCCGGGCTTGACTGGCGCGCTGCTGGTCGGTGTGCAGGCGGCCAAGGGCCTAGCATTTGCACTGGAAAAGCCGCTGGTCGGCGTGGATCATTTGGTCGGGCACCTGCTGGCCGTGTTCCTCCAATTTCCGGGCGCGCCCGAGCAACTCCCCGCCGAGTATCCATTCGTTGCGCTGCTCGCTTCGGGCGGACACACCGCGCTCTATCGCGTCGCGGGTCCGCATCTCGAACAAGTGACCGAGCTAGGCGCCACGCGCGACGACGCGGCCGGAGAATGCTTCGACAAAGTCGGTAAGTTGTTGGGGCTCGGCTACCCCGGCGGGCCGCTGATCGACAAGCTGGCCAAAGACGGCAATCCCGACGCCATCGAGCTGCCCTGGCCGATGCGCCGCAAAGGTTCGCTCGAGTTCAGCTTTTCCGGCTTGAAGAGCAACATGCTGCGCTGGGTCACCGAACACGGCCTACCCGGGGACGATCAAACGCTGCGCGACGTCTGCGCCGCCTTCCAACGCCGCGTGGTGGATACGCTCATTTTCAAGACCCTGGAGGCGGCGCGCGAGCAAGACGTGCGCACGATCGTGCTCGCGGGCGGCGTTGCTGCCAATCGCGAGCTGCGCGAGCGCTCGACAGCGCAAGCCGCGGTGCACGGCATCCGCGTCGTCGTTCCGCCCTTCAAGGCCTGCACCGACAACGCCTCGATGATCGCCTACGCCGGCATCCAACGCCTTAGCCGCGGCGAGAACGATGCCCACAGCTTAGTCACGAGTCCGCACACCTCGCTGCCGCAGAGCACAAAAAAAGGGCGCGGGAAGCGCGAAAACTAGCGGGTGCGGCCCGCTATTTCGGCGGACACGCGCGTCGCGGGGCGGCTCGTCGCCGCGGGGCGCCGACGCAGGCGGGGGGCGAGGGTCGCTCCCGCGATCGGGGAGAGTCGCGGAAGCGCCGCCTGATGGGTATCGGAGGCGGCGGGGGGCCTTCGGCGTCACGTGGCTGCTCGATAGAGCGCCCGCCCCTTGGGCTCGAGTGCGCTCGGCTGGTGGGCGGTGTGGCGGGAGCTCAACCTCGCCCGCCGCCTGCGTCGGCGCCCCTCGGCTCCTTGGCTGCTCCGAGAAGACGGCGGCTATTGTTCTCGGCAGCAACATCTGTTTTCGAGCGTCGAAGAGCCGCGCACACGGACGTGCCTGCGCGGTGGCTGTTGCTCACTGGTGAGCCGATCGACATCGATGAGCAGGTTGGTAGCGATTCCACACCCGCCGGCGGAGGTAGCCCATCCGTCGGGCCGCGCCCGGAGATAACCCAAGCTACCGCCGGCCCAGATAACCCATCCACACCCGCCGGCGGAGGTGAACCCAGTCACGCCCGCCGGCGGAGGTAACCCCATTCCACGCCCGCCGGCGGAGGTAGCCCTTGAACACCCGCCGCCGGAACCAAGTCAGCGCAAGCACGGCAGCACGTCGCTGCCGAGAAGGTCGATCACCTCGTGGAGCAGCGGGGAAGGCAAGCCGCCGAGATCCGGCATCAGGTAGTGGTTTTGCAGGCCAAGTGCGGCATTGATCGTTCCGATCCGATCGACGACTTCGGCCGGGCTACCGCAGAGCGCGGGCCCCTTGAGCAGACTCTCGTAGTCCACAGGGCGACCTTTGCTGCCGCGACAGGTCGCAGCGAAGCGCACGTAGTTTTCGAGGTACGGGCGAAAGCGCTGGCGAGCTTCCTGACTGGTGCGCGCGACGTGCACGTAGCTCGGATATGCGACGGAGATCCTGTCTGTCTTGCCGGCGGCGGCCATGCTTGCTCGATAGCGTTCGAGGATTGGCAAGTAGTCCTCTGGAAAACAAAACAGGCTCGGCAAGCTGAGTGGCAGCCCGAGCGCTGCCGCCAGATCGCAGGAAATGTTGGACAGACCGCCGCCGACCCACAAGGGCGGATAGGGTTTCTGAACCGGGCGTGGTTCTAGCCGGACATCGCGGAGCGGCGATCTGAAATGACCCGACCAGGTGACTTGGTCCTCCGTGAGGAGCAAGAGCAGTAGTCGTAGATTCTCCTCGAAGCGAGCGCGCAGCTCGCTCTCGTCAATGATGCCGAACGCTGCTTGCGTCGCGACTTCGACCCCGCGCGCAACCGTGAGTTCCGCGCGGCCGTTGGCGAGGACGTCGAGCGTGACGAGATCCTCTGCCACCCGCACCGGATCCAAACCCGCCAGCAGCGTGACGCTGGTTCCGAGGCGGATTTTCTGGGTCTTGGCGGCGATGGCGCCCAGCAATACGAAGGGCGACGGCAAGATGTAGTGGCTGAAGTGGTGTTCTCCGACCCCCACATGTTCGAAGCCTGCGTGCTCGGCGCATACCGCCGATTCGACGATCAGTTGAAAGCGCTCGGCCTGTGAGGAACAGCGACCGGTCGCCGGATCCGGCAGATGATCGGCAAGGCACAGCAAACCATATGAAGTCATGACTTGCTACCCTCTGACTGGGATCCGGAAACAGGCGCGCCCCGCGCGGGCACACCCCTTGCTCACGAAACAACTATCACGGTTCCTCGACCCACCGTGAAAATTCATGATCAGGTGATGGACAGGCCTCCGTCGACCGGCAACTCGACGCCGGTGATGTAGGAAGCCGCAGGCGAAGCCAGGAACAGCACGGCGCTGGCCACTTCTTCGGCTGTTCCAAAGCGGCCTTGCGGAATTCGCTCGGTATAGTGTTTGGCACTCGCGGCCGCAATATCGGGGGGAAGCCCGAACTTGGCCTGGATGGGTGTGACGATGGTGGCAGGGCTGACTGAGTTCACGCGAATGCCGCGCGGCGCAAGCTCCACGGCCAAGCAGCGCACC
The DNA here is from genome assembly GCA_035273265.1 of Polyangiaceae bacterium. Taxonomy (GTDB): domain Bacteria; phylum Myxococcota_A; class Polyangia; order Polyangiales; family Polyangiaceae; genus PMG-095. The sequence continues at coordinate 9,438 of DATEPG010000090.1, read as the reverse complement.
AAGGCAGCAACCGCACCTTTGCTCGCCGAATAGATCGACAACAGGGGCGTGCCGCGTTGGTCGGCGACCGACGTGTTGACGATCACCGATGCGCCGCTGCCGAGCAATGGCAAGAGCTTCTGCAGGGTGAACACGACCCCTTTGACGTTCACGTTCATATGCTCATCATAAAAACTTTCCGTTACCGCGGCGAATGGCGCGAGCTGCGCGATGCCAGCGTTGAGGAACAGGATGTCGAGCTTGCCGAAGCGCTGCTCCACCTCTCCCGCTAAACGCTCCGCATCCGCGACCGAACGGGCATCCGCTTGCAGCACCGCAATCTCGGGCGGCAACTCACGGCGGGCGGTTGCCAGGGTGTCCGAATTTTGACCGGTAATGATCACGCGCGCGCCCCGCTGATGCAGGAGCTCCGCCGTGGCCCGACCGATGCCCGTGGTGCCGCCGGTGACGAGCGCGACCTTACCCGATACCCCATTCATTCCTGTTGTTTCCATGATGATCTCCGGCTCCTCTATTCCTGACAGATCGGTCAATAATTACACGAAAGAAAGGCTAGTCCAGCAGCCGACGTGCGCTGTGCAGCACGCCGCGCACCAACGCGGGGTCGCGATTGACACGCGCAACGACGGCCAGGCCTTGCGCGATGGCTAGTAGCGAGCGTGCAGTTGCTCGCGTGTCCAGCGAGGGATTCACCTCCCCCTCCTGCTTTGCACGCCGCAACGCACGCATGAGCGCCGCTTCCATCAGCTCGAGCTTGCGACGCAGCACGTCTGACATCTCACTGTCCTTGGCCCCGAACTCCGGGACCGAGTTGCCGACCAGACAGCCGTAGAATTCGGACGCCTCCGCCGCCGCCTGCCACTGTTGGAAGATGCGCTCCAAGTTCGCGCGGCCCGAACCCGGCGCGTCCAAGACATCGACTACGTACGGTTTGATCACGCGCTCGAAGTAGCGTTCGACGATGCGCAGAAATAGCGCGCGCTTGTCGCCAAAGGCTCCGTACAGGCTTTGCCGCCCGAGGCCCGTCGCCTGCTCCAGATCAGCAACGCCGGTGGCCTCGTAGCCCTTCCTCCAAAACAGGAGCATGGCCTGATCCAGGACCTGTTCTTCGTCGAAGCTGCGCGGACGACCTGCCACGAAGGTCATTCCGCCATTTATTGACTAACCTGTCAACAATTACTGGATCGGTGCCGCTGCGGGGCCGCTCAAAGGCGTGCGTAGCTTGCCTCGGCGAAGGTGTCGCAGTTGCGGGCGTCTCCGCCATCGAAGCCGCGCCGGAACCAGCGGATGCGCTGCTCGCTCGAGCCATGAGTGAATTGCGTCTTGTCGGCATGCCCGAGCGTGTCGTCGCCGATGGCGTGGGCGGCGGTCAGCGCCTCCCCGAGATCTTCTTCGGTGATGCTCAGCGTCGACTTCGCGGCGTGCCCCCAAATGCCGGCGAAACAATCTGCCTGCAATTCCACGCGAACCGAAGCTTGGTTCTTGCTCTCTCCGGCGACTTTTCGTCGCGACGAACCAATCAGATTCTGGACGTGATGCCCGACCTCGTGCGCGATCACGTAGGCTTGAGCAAAATCGCCCGGCGCCTTCAGCTTGCTTTCCATCACTTGGTAGAACGTGGGGTCGATGTACAGCTTGCTATCCGCGGGGCAATAGAAGGGACCGCTGCCCGAGGTAGCGCTGCCGCAGCCGCCCGTCGACACCTGGTTCGAAAACACCACCAGCGTCGGCTTCACGTACTCGCCGACCTTGGGACCGGGCAACGCGCCTTCTGAAAAACGCTGGGTCCACACGTCTTCGGTAGAAGCCAGGACGACGCGCGAAAAATCACAGGCCTGCTCGTTCGTCTTCGAGAGCGCACACGCTCCCTGACCAGCGCTGGGCGACGTGCTCTGGCTTTGCGCATCACCACCCGTCAAGGCCTGAATCAAACTCTGTTTGAGGCCCGCGGGAGCGAATAGAAAAACTCCTCCCAGCACGACAGCCGCGATCAAGGTGCCTTTCACACCGAGCAGCCGCACCACTTGCAGCAGTCCCTGGCTGCCGATCCCGCCGCCGCCACCGCCGGACTGTCCTCGATCTTCGAACTTCTCGGAGCGACGCTGACCTTCGATACGCATGACCTATGCCTTTCGATACCACCGTCACCGAGATCGCCGCGCGCCGCCAGAGCCTTTCCGGCAAATGCTTGCAAATGCCGCACTCCCGACAGCGACAATGAGGCATTTCGCACCAGCGCTGCCCAAATGAGAAACGCGCAGCGGGCGCCTCCGAGGATTCGGCAAGCACCGGCTGCGCGCGACTAGTCCGACTCAGCGGCTAGTACGTGTTGGTATTACTGAGTCACGACCGCATCGTCGACGTAGATGTCGATGCCGGTGCCCGGGCCTTCCAAGTACACGAGCGCGTTCGTCAGGTTGCAGTTCGGAACACTGAGCGTGCCGGTCATCTTGACCCAAGCGCCATCAGCGACGGTCACCGGGTTCACCAGCCAGGCGTAGGAATCGACACCGTCGCAACCGAGGGCGCGCGTCATGTTGACGTTCGCGCTCGCCGCGCCGCCGATCGACGTCCACATGCTGACTTGGTACGATTTACCAGGTTGGACGATGCCCATCAAAGAACGTGCGATGGGTCCATTGTTGACGCGGTTCGAAAACAGCAGACTCTTCGTGCCGCCGTGCGCGCGCGCCGAGGTCACCGCCAGAGTGCCGGTGCCCCAGGTGAACCAGCTGCCCTGCGACGACTCGAACGTGCCGTCACTGAGCAGGTTGGTGATGGTTGGGATGAAGACGTTCACGTCGTCGACGTACATGTCGATGCCGGCGCCGGGACCTTCAGCGAAGATCGAGACCTCCGACAGGTTGGCACAATTGGGGATGTTCAGCGTGCCCTTGAGCTCGACCCACTGACCATCGTTGACCGTGACCGGGTTGACGAACCAGCTGTAGCTCGTCACGCCGTCACACGTCACCTTCTGCGTGAGGTTCACGTTGGCGCTGGCAGCGCCACCGATCGACACCCAGAAGCTCGTGCTGTAGCTCGCGCCCTTGGTGACCACCTGCGTGAGGTTCGTGATCGCGGGCGCATTGCCCGTACGATTGCCGATCAACAGACTGCGTGAGCCGCTGTGAGCGCGGGCAGTGGTGGAGGACGCAACACCGCTATACGTGGACCAGCCGCTGGTACCGGACTCGAACGTGCCGTTGCTGACGATGTTCGAAGCCTGCTTGGCGCGCACCGAGACGTGATCCAGGTACAAGTCACCGCCATTGGGACCTTCGGCGAAGATCTGAACGTCGTTCAGCACACAGTCGGGAACCGCGAGTGTGCCCGAGAGCTTCGTCCATTGCCCGACTTGCACGGCCACCGGGTTGATCAACCAGGTGTACGCGGTTTGACCGGCACAGTTCACGGCTTGAGTCACGTTGACGTTGGCTGCGGCGCCAGTAACCGTCGTCCACATGCTCACTTCGTAGCTCTTGCCCGGCAAGACGAGGCCATTCAGGCTCGTCGCGATCGGACCGTTGCCGTTGCGATTGGTGGAACGCAGGCTTTGGGCGCCCGTCACTGCATACTGGTTGCTGACCGAGAGCGTGCCATTCCAGGTAAACCAGCCGTTGGTGTTCTGCTCGAACTCGTTGTTCGCGATCAGGTTCGGTCCGACGCCCGCCGGGGCGCTGAAGGTGATCTTGTCCAAGTTGACGCCCCCGCCGAACGCGACGAACACGTTGCGCTCTCCGCTGACGGGCATGAAGGGCACGCTGATCGTGCTGATCGTGTTCCAGCCGCCAGTCGGAGGCAGCTGCACGGTCGCGAGGACGGGACCCGTGAGGCTACCTTCGCGCAGCGTGACGGTCGTGGCCGTCGATCCGCCGTTCGCGTAAGTGACCGAGAGGTTGTCCCAGTTCTTGTCGAACACCACGCGGCTGAAGCTCTCCCAATCGCCGTTTTCGACGTAGGCGATCACGTCGCCAGCGGCCACGATACCGTGCATGGTATCGTAATCCTCCGCTTGCAGCACGATGCTGCTGCTGTCGCCAGTACGAGGCGTCGGGATGTACTCCGGCACCGGACAATTGGTGCCGCCTGCGCGGAAGCAATTGATCCAGTCGAGCGCCGGGCGGCGCGTGCCATCCGTGCGCACGAGATAAGCGTCCGCCTGCCACATATTGCCCTGGAGAAAGCCCCAGTGCGTCACGCCGAGCACCGACGGGTGCTGCCAGAACAGCGTGAACAGGTCGCGCATGTGCTGGGCCTGGCGAGCGTCGTTGCTCATGTTGAGGTCCAGCTCCGAGATGTAAATCGGCAGGCCGGTGGCAGCGAAGCGGTCGAGGTTGGCGGCCACGACGGAGGTCTCGGCGCGTTCTAGGAAGTGCGCTTGCAGACCGATACCGTCGATCAGACCGCGCTCCTTGAGCAGGTTGATGATCTTGATGTAGTCGGTGGCGGCGCTATCGATGGCTTCGACGTTGTAGTCGTTGAGGTGCAGCTCCGATTTCGGGAAGTACTTGCGCGCGAGTTCGAAGGATTTGATTACCCAATCCCAACCCGTCACGCCCGGCCCGCCGAGCGCCGCGCTGTAACCGGGCACCGCGTGCAACGGCTCGTTCACGACGTCGATCATCTGCACATCGGGGTAGCGCGCAGCGGCTAGCGAGATCCATTGCTCGACCTCCGCGAGCTGTTCTGCCGGGGTCAAGCTAGCAAGCCAGCTTGGTTGCTGCTGGCCCCAGACCAAAGTGTGGAGCTTGAACGGGAGCCCGTGCTGCTTGGCAAACTGGTAGGCGGTATCGAGGTCCGTCCAGTTCATCTGATTACGCGTGGCTTCGACGCTGCCCCACTTGCCGGCGTTGCCCGGCGTAATTTGATTGAAGTAATTGCGCAGCGTGGGGTAATCGACCGCGGTAGTGGCGGCCGTGCCAAAATACTTGTTACCGATGCCGGTGAGCACGCGCGCGGCGTTGCTGGTCGCAGTATTACCGCTCGGGTCGTAGGCGACTGCTGTGTAAACGTTGCGGCCATTCAGGCTCGCGTCAGCAGCAACATCCAAGCTGAACGGTGCCGTGGTGTCGACGCCGATATCCACTCCGTCGCGCTTGAATACGACCTTGCGCACGGCAATGTTGTCACTAGCGAGTGCAGTGAGTTGCAAGGTGCCGCTCGCAGTAACCAGCGTCTTGCTTGCAGACAGCGAGATTTGCGGCGGAATCGGGTCGCACTTGATATCGTTGACCGAGATCACGTAGGGGGTGACCGTCGAATAGGGATCCGGGCTGCCGTACATGATGGGCAGCGTGTGCCCCTGCTTCAGGCCCGCCATGCGCACGAATACCGGTTCCGTAAAGGAGTAGCCGCCTTCGACCGCCTCGCAGTCCGCGAGCAAGCAACGACGTTTGATCGTGGCTCCTCCCAGGTCTGCAAAAATCTCGAACGACCTCGCCTTGGGCCCGGAGACGTTTTTGACCGAGAGCGCGCCGAAGTAGCCCTGGCCGTGGCGGCGCGAGACGTAGTCCGAGGTGACCTGGAAGCCGCAGCTGCCGTCGGTCGGCATGGGCGTCGATGGAGCGGTGATTGCTTCGGACGACGAAGCAACGGTGTCGGACTCGTCCCCACTGGCGGCGGTTGCACAACCGCTCAGGCTGAACACCGCCCCGGCCAATAGCCACAAACCTGCCGAGCCACTGAGCCCCACGCTCGAGCTCATCTTGTCCGACATCGTATACCTTCGGTTCATATATTTCCTTTGTGACCAGTCAGTTAGCGGGAATTATTTTCGCCCTCGACGCCCCTCTGTGCACACTCCGTACCGTTGCAAATTGGCCATTTGGTCGCTGTGTGCGTCGATCTCGGCCGATGGCTGCAGCGGCGCGTGACAGTGGGCGCATTCCTCCGTCGCCCGCCTGGCTAAGGTGAACGACGACAGTGGCGAGATCCGTTACAAACGGCTTGCACACCAACACGCACGTGCAACCCAGTGACGCGGCGAATCAAAGGTGAGCAGTGGAAGCTCGCAAACACGAGCAGCGTGGCGCGTGCTGGTGCTCGACACTCGGCGCTGCACTTGTTGCGCATCGCTGCACAACTTGCACAGCGCTTGCGCGACTTGCACGAGCGAGTGGTGCAACCCGCGCGGCGCATCATCACCCTACAGGGTATGAACGGATCAGTGCCGAACCGGCCCAGCGCGCCGCCCAGGAGTCGTCGCTCACCGTCGATACTCCGCTGACGCGCGGTCGGCCGCGCTTCTTCGCCAGGCAAACTACGAATCGGGTCAAAAAACTCGTCGACCCCAAGAAATCACGCCGAAAACAGTCACGTAGTGAAGGCCCACGGTGCAGTTCCGACGCTGCGGCATCGCTACGAAATCGGCAGCTCCATCGACGTTGCCAGTGTGCAGCGTGCTAGTGTGGCCGCGATGGCTGCGGGGCAGCTATCGAGAGGGCTCCATGAATCGCCGTTTTTTTCTGAGGAGCGCCGGCGGGTTGATGCTCGCCGCGCCGTTCTTGCCTTCACTGGGCCAGCGCGCTGCCCGAGCTGAAGGCATGGCCCGCGCCCGGCGGAGCGTCATTTTTCATACGCCGTGCGGCTGCCTCACTTCGCGCTGGTTTCCCCGTGTCGAGCACGGTGCACTCGACGCGAACGCCCTGGCTGGCACGACGCTCGAAATCTTGACGCCCTTCGTCAAGAAGCTGCTCGTCCCTCGCGGCTTGCGGGCGATCAACTCGTACACGCTCCCACAAACCCTCGATCCACACGATCAAGCCATGGGCTCCAAGCTGACATGCGCGCTGATTGGCGAAGACAAGGACCGCTACGCCACGTCCCACTCGCTCGATCACGAAATTGCCGGCCAGATCAACGGAAATGGTCGCGCTCCGCTCGTGCTTTCCGTCGGCTCATTCAGCAGCAGCCCAAAGATGTTGTTGTCCTACTCCGCCCCCAACACGCCCTTCCTACCGATCCTGAGCCCAGCGAAAGCGTACGCGGGCCTGAGCGGTCTTGTGACCGGGCAGAGCGCTGAGCTCGAACGACACAGGCTTCGCAAGCGGAGCGTGCTCGATCTCGTGCGCAACGATCTTCAGGCGTACCAGCGCCTAAATATGAGCGCGGTCGATCGAGAGCGGATCAGCGTCTGGCTCGATCTGATGCGAGACACCGAGGAGGACTTGAGGAGGACCGCATGCAACGCAAGCGCCGTCGGGCTCGACAGCGCCAGTGTCGAGGCCGCCAGCCAGAGCAGTGAAGCTGCGGAGGCGTTCACTCTCGGCGCCGACGCGATGTTCAAGGTGATGGCCTTGAACCTGCTCTGCGACAACAACCGTTCGCTCTTAATTCATTTCCCGAGCTATGCCACCTTCAACTGGGACGGCATCCACCACACCCACGATCATGACGGGCTAGCCCACCGCACCGGAGATTTCACGGTCGGCGGCGACTGTTTGCCGGGCGTACTCGGCATGCTCCACGAGATCGACCGCTGGTACGCTGGCAAGTTCGCCAAACTGGTGGCGCTGCTGGACAGCCTGCCCGAGGGCGACGGAACCGTACTCGACCAGACCGCGACTACGTGGCTGCAAGAATTCTCGGATGGCTCCGCGTTCAACCTCAACAACATGCCGATCGTGATCGCTGGCAGCGCGGGAGGCTACTTGAAGCAGGGCGTCGCGGTGAATGTGGAGGGAGCACCGATTGGCCCGGGCAACAGCGAAGCCAACTGCGCCAGCGGCGGCGCGGATCCGATCAGCGCCAAGACTGGCTCGACCGGCGGCAACGTTCCGATCAACAAGCTATACGTCACGCTGATGAATGCTTTGGGCTGCAAGGCCTCGGACGGCGGCGAGGTCAAAACCTTCGGCCAGCTCGATGGCTTCACCCGAGACAGCGGCATCACGGATCCGGGTGAGCTAGTGGAACTCAAGGCGTAAACGCCCGGCTCCGCGAAAGTTCAGCGTCTGGCGGAACCCGCCATTACCCTTTCGACCCGCCTGCGAGGCCCTCACTGTACAAGCATCTTCGCCAGAAATTGCCTTAGACTGGCGGTATCGGGGAGATGCAGATGAAGTCCAAGCAAACACGTTGCTCAGAGCTACGGGCGATCGTCGGGTTGATCGCCGCAGCTGTGCTCTCGAGTTGCAGCTCCAATGAGCCCGCGCTCGGGGGGATGGGCGGCGCACCCGCTGGCGGTGGGAGTGCAATCGCTGGCGGCCCCCAATCCAGCGCAGGCTCGGCGCAAGCTGGCGCGTCCGGCGCGGGCGCGAGTGGCGCGGGCGGCTTCAGTGGCGGCGGGGCGCAAGCGACGGCTGGCACAGCCGGCTCTACCTCCAGCGCAGGCGCGGCACAAGCCGGCGCGAGTGGCGCGAGTGGCGCGAGTGGCGCGAGCGCAAGCGGCGGTGCCGCAGCAGGTGGCCCAAGCAGCTGCCCCACCACCACCGATCTCTCGACCTGGCCGAGCGACTCAACTCCTCTAGAGATCGGCAAGAAGGCTGCCGCCGCATTCCTTTCGCATACCCTCGATGGCTACGGCGGTGATGGCTACGCTTGGGCGTTCACTTACTTTGGTGATTTGCAGTTCACCAAGCTCACGGGCGACGCGACCACGAATACCAAGCTGGTCACCGACTTCAATCAATTCCTCTCCGGCGCGCTGCCAGTGCCCAAGAACCCACCGCCGAAGACCAACGAAAACAACGTGGATACCCGCGCTTTTGGCGTTCTGGCCTTCGAAATCTATCTCCAGACCGGCAATGAAAAAGCAAAAGAGCTCGGCCTCTCCTACGCGGACATGCAGTGGTCGGTGACCCGACCCAAACCCGAAGAAGCGCTCACCCAGGACGTGCGCTGGTGGGCAGACGACCTATTCATGATCACGAGCTTGCAGGTGTATGCCTACCGCGCGACGCGCGACACGAAGTACCTGGACCGCGCGGCGAACACCCTGATCGCCTATTTCGCCAAGCTGCAGAATGACGATGGCCTGTTCGAGCACACGGACAAGTCACAACCTTATTGGGGCCGAGCGAACGGTTGGGTCGCGGCAGGCATGACCGAGCTTCTGCTCGACCTACCGAGCGGTAGCCTGCGGGACTCGGTCATGGCCGGCTACCAGAAGCAGATGGACGGTCTGCTGAAGGTGCAAATCAGCACAGGAACCGATCCCGGCGCATGGAATCAGGTCCTCGACTACGCAACGCTGAAGCCCGAACTGTCCGGCACGGCCATGTTCACCTTTGCTCTCGTGACGGGGGTCAAGAACGGCTGGCTCAGCGAGCCGAAGTACGCGACAGCAGCACGCAATGGCTGGCTTGCAGTGGGCAAGCGAGCAAAAGACGGCCTTTTGGCGCAAGTCTGCCCAGGCACCGGTGACGCGCGAGCGTTCAGCGATCTCGCGGCCCAGCAAAAGTTCTACATGGATATCCAATTTCAGTCAGGCGATCG
>DATEPG010000089.1:0-9062 GCA_035273265.1 Polyangiaceae bacterium | reverse complement strand
GCAACGTGCGTCCGGCGCGCGGCGCCGATTCTGCGTTGCTCAATCTAGAGCTGTGCGCCGGCAAGCGCGTGGCGGTCGTCGATTTGGAACGGGATGATTGGGACGCGCCCCTGCTCGCCAAGAGCTTTGCGAGCAGTCCCTGGGCCGTGAAAACCCAGACGCAGTTCATTGCCACGTCGGCGCGGGTCCTGCAAAAGGGCTTCGAACGTCGGATTTCTGGCTATGATTTTGCTGCCCTGCACGATCCACCCGAGCGCGCGCGGGCACTGCAATTGGCGCTTCGCGAGAGCGGAGTGAGCGCGGACGCTTGGTTGATCGGACCGTGGCTCGGCATCGAACGCCCGCTCGCGCAAGAGCTGAGCGCGGCGCTCGGGATGCCGGTCGGGGAAACCACCTCCGCGCCCGGTGGCGCCGCAGGGGCGCGCTTCGAGCTGGCGCGTGATCGCTTGCTGAGCCGGATTGCGGACGTCGAGCGCGGCCATCTGACCCGCATCGAGCCCTGCGGGAGCAGCTACCGTTTGCACTTCCAGGGGGGTTCAGCCCAAGAGTTCCCGATCGCGATCCTGGCGACGGGCGGCGTGGCGGCGGGGGGCGTCGCGCTCGAGCGTTCCTTCGAGCGGCGTGGCGGCACCGGCTTCCGTTTGTCCTTCGCGGCGCCGGTCGCGCTCGAGCTCGACGCGGAAGTGGTCGAAGGCGTCTCGTCTTTGTCGAGCTTCGACTTCGCCGAGCGCGGACTGGCTGCGCTGCTCGAGGTCGGGATCGCCACGCGAGCGGATGGCTCCGTGCGCGATAACCCGGGCATTTTCGTGGCCGGCGAAGCCATCGCGGGGCGGCCACGGACGGCTTTGATTGCGGCTCAATCGGGCCTCCAGGCTGCGCGATCCGCGCTCGACTACGATCGGAGATCTGGCTGATGCGGCTGACTTTTGCGGTTCTAAACGCGGTTTCGGCGCTGATCTTGCTCCTGGGTGTGTTCGGCGTGGTCGAGCCGCGTTTCTGGGCGTTGGACGTGCCGGCGGCGCTCATCGCGCTGGCTCTGTTGGTGAGCACGGTGGGCTTGCTCGGGCGTCTGCCTTGGGCGCTGCGTGCGCTCGAGGTTGCGGCTTGGGTGTCGTTCGTATTGGGCCTCACGGTCGTGTCACTGGTCGTGATCACGATCGTGTTTCTGCGCGGCATCCACGGCGACTATGGACTCGGCGCGCTGCTGATCTCGACGCTGATCGTGCTGCTGCTGGTGCCCTACACGGTGGTCCTGCCCGCGCTGGAGCTACTCTGGTTGAAGCGGCAACGAGCCGAGCAAAGCTCGTGACGCCGCGCACATTTCTGCGGCTGCTCGCAATCTGGGCGGGCGCGCTGAGCCTGTGCTCGCTGCTGATCTTCTGCACCGTGCGCATCGACCGCGCGCGCCCGGCAACCGGTCCCTACTTGGTCAGCTTCTGGGAGCGCGGCACGCGCAGCGCGCGCAAAGTCGTGGCCAACGAGCAGGAGCTCGCGCTCGCGCTGGAAGGCGAGGTCGCCCGCGGGACGCAGCGCATCGTCGAGCAAATTGTCGATTCGGCGCCGGTATTTAGTCGTAGCTGGCTGATCTTGGGCTTCTCCTTGGTGCCCGCACAGGACGGCCTGAGCGCGAGCTACCAAGGGCGCACCGCGTACGCGAGCCCCGATGACCTGCTCAAGCTCGAGGCCTATGAGTTTACGATTCCGTGGGGATCCGCGAGCTTGATCTTGGGGATCGACGTGAACAAAGTGCTCGGCGCTCTAGCGCGTGAGCTCGGAACCGAGCCCAATGAGCTCTTGCGCCGCGGCAGCTTCCGACGCTTTGCCGTGGTCAGTAGCGCCGCTTACCCGAAAAAAGTCAGCGCAGCGGATGTGACCACGAAAGTCTTGAAGGACTCGATCATCAGTGCAGCGCGCTACCTGGGGCGCAACCAGCGTCGCGATGGCTCATTTCGCTACGAGATCAACGCGCTGACCGCTGCAGACTCGCCAGCTTACAACTACCCCCGTCACGCCGGCGCTACGTACTTCCTGGCGCGGGTGGGCAATCAACTCCACGATGCGGCGATCTTGCGCGCAGGCCAACGCGCGGGAGCCTTCCTGAAGGACCGCACGACGCTGCGCTGCGGCGCGCATGCCTGCGTCGGACAGGGCGACCAAGTGGACATCGGAGCGTCGGCGCTGTCACTGCTCGCGTACGTGGAACTGCTCGCCGGTGGCAGTGAAGAGTATCGCGCTCCAGCCTTGGAATTGGCCGAGTTTCTGCGATCTCAACAGCGCCCGGACGGTGAGTTTCAGCATTTCTATTCGATCGCCGAACAGCGGCCGATCGACATCCAAGTCGAGTACTACACGGGCGAAGCCACGTTCGCTTTGGCTCGCGTTCAGCGGGTGAGCGGCGATGCTCGAGATCTCGAGGCCGCGCGTCGCGCGCTCACTTTCCTGGTCAAGCGTCCAGCCTGGTATCTCGGTTCACGCTACTTCTGGGGCGCCGAACACTGGACCTGCCAAGCTCTGGCCGATCTGTGGCAACGCGCCCCTGATCCCAGCGCGCTCAAATTTTGTGTCGATTGGCAAGCCGCCAACCGAGTCCAGCAGCTCGAATCGCCGCCGTCGCCCGTCAACTACGACGGCAGCATCAGCCGTGGCCCGTTCATGGCCCCGCGCTTGACGCCCACCGCGAGTCGACTCGAGGCCGCTGTCGCGACTCTGGAGGCAGCCCGCGCTGCCGGTCTGCCAGCGGCACAAATCGAGCTGCTGGATCAGCAAGTCAAACGTGCGTTCGCCTTCCTCCTGCGCTATCAGTTCTCGCCCGGTCCCACGCACCTGATGCCGAACGTGCGCCGCTTGGAAGGCGGATTTCCGGGCAGCCCGCTCGATTTGCACGTGCGCATCGATTACCCGCAGCACGCGGCCGGCGCGCTGCTCAGGTATTGGGAGTTGGAGCAGAAGTAGCGCGCGTTTGGGGCGCGCGCCGCTTCACTGGCAGATCCCGGCCGCCGTACAGGTCTTCGTGCAGCTGGCATTGCTGCTCTGCGCGTAGGTCTTGTTCCAACCCGAGGCGGTCAGGCTCGTCTTGAGCGCATCTGGTTGGCAAGCGTACAGCAAGGCGTTGGACTGCACGGTCAGGTTGCCGCCGAGGGTGGCTAGCTTTCCGGCGGGCTTGATCAGGTTCAGCATGGAGCCGAGCTTCGGGTTGCCGTAGATGTACAGGTAGTCGCCGATGGCAGTCAGGTTCAACAGCCCGTCCAAGTTTTCGAGCTGCGCGTCGCCGTACACGCGCAAGTAACCGCCAACGGTCCCGAGGCTGGTCAGTCCGCCGACATTGGCTAGGGCTGCGTTGTTGTAGATATCGAGGAAGCCGGCAACGCCGCTCAAGGCGGACAGGCCGCTGAGGTTGGTGAGCGCGGGATTGCTCTGAATGCTGAGGCTGCCGGTTACGTTCTTCAGGCCGGACAAGCCGTTCAGGTTCGAGAGTGTGCCATTGCTGATGATGGTGAAGTCCCCGCCCACGGTGGTCAGGTTGCCAAGCCCGCTGACCGCGGACAATCCGCTAGAGTCGATGTGCAACGCGCCGTTGAGGTTCACTACGTTCTTTAGCCAGGCCAAATCAGCGGCATTCTTGACGTCCGCGACGCCATCGAACGTTCCGCTCTGAAGCGCCGTGCCACCCGGGGTGCCGCTGCAGACGGCGCCCGTGCACGCGCTGCAACCCAGGTTGGCTCCGCTGCGGTCGTTGTAGCCGGCGACGCCGAGCGTGTTCTTGAGCGCCAGCACCTCGCAATAGAGCAGGTTCGGGTTGCCGGAGATGTCGTAAAGGTTGAGCAAGCTATTGGCCTTCAGCGTCCCGGAGCGCAAGCCGCCGATGCTCGCCAGCACGGGGTTGGACTTGACGAGTAGGTTGCCGCCGATCTTGAGCAAGCTCTTCAAGCCGTCGAAATGCGTCAGCGCATCGCTATCTCTGATCGTGAGCGAGCCACCGATCTGGCCGAGCTTGGGGAAGCCGGTGACCGTTTGCAATGCGGTGTTGTTGGTGAGATTCAGCTCGCCCACGATGTCGGTCAAGTTGGGAAATCCGGAGATCGTCTGCAGCCCGTTGTCGTTGATCAGGACGCTCGCGTTGGTCGTGGCGAGCGCCGTGAAACCGCCCATGCTGGTGAGCGACGGGTTGTTGTAGATCTTCACGTGGCTACCTAGCCCAGTGAGCGCCTCGAAGCCGCTCGTCGCGTCGAGCGCAGCGAGCTTGGCGTTGTTGTAGATTTCGAGGGTCGAGTCGATGCTCGCAAGCTTCGAGAACCCAGCAATCGTAGTCATAAGGGGGTTGGTGTAGATCTTGACTCCGCCATTGCCAGTCACGGTCGCTAGGTTGTCGAAGCCGTTGATGGTGGCCAACGCCGCGTTGCTGTCGATGCGCAGGTCGCCATTGATCGAGTTGAGCGCTGCAAAACCACCGATGGTGACGAGCGCAGTATTCGATTCGATCACGAAATACGAGCCAATCGAGCTGAGCGCGGAGACGCCGTTCAATTCGCTGAGCTTGCCGTTGCTGGTGATCGAGAAATAGCCGCCTACGGTCTTCAGCGCGCTGAGCCCGTTCATGTTCTGGAGCGCGGGATTGCCGTATACGTAAAGGTAGTCACCCACCGCGGTCAACGCGCCCAAGCCATTGAAGCTGGTCAGGGCGTTGTTTCCGTAGAACCTCAGGTAACCGCCTACGCTCGCCAATTTCGCAAGCGCGTTGACGTTGCCCAGCGTTGCGTTGTTGTAGAAATCGCAGTAGCCGCCGATCGTGGTCAGGTTGTTCAGGCCCGCGAGGTTCGTCAACGTCTGGTTGCTCTGAACGCTGACTGCGCCGCCGACCGTCGTCAGTTGCGAGAGGCCCGCGAGGCTGGTCATCGAAGGGTTGTTGTGGATGATCAGGTCGCCGTCGACTTGCGCGAGGTTGAGATTGCTGGCGCCGACGAGCAAGTTGCTCAAGGCCGTGCTGGCGATGGTCAGGTTGCCCGTGATTTGGGTAACATTGGCGATTGACGCGAGATCGGCGGCGTTCTGAATCACGACGTTGCCCGTGTACACGCCGGCTTGACCGTTGGTCGCGCCGGGCGCGCTGCAGCTGCCGGCCACGCAGTTGACGCAACCGCTGTTGCAGCAACTGTGATCGACACCGGACCAGGTTGAAGGCGGCGCTTGCAGAGCGTTCCTGAGCTGATCGACCTGGCACACCGATAGTGTCGGATTTTGCGAGATCGCAAAATCATTGCCCACGCTCTTGAGCGTGGCAGCCAGTAGTCCGCCGAGCGAGCTGAGCGCCAAGTTGCTCTGAATCACCAGATCGGTGCCGACGGTTTTCAGCTTCGAGATGCCATTGAAGTCGATCAGCTTGGGGTGGCGAACGATCGCCAGGTAGCCGCCGATGTTGTCGAGCGAGCCGAAGCCGCCGATACTCAGCAGCGCTGCGTTGTTACGGATGTCGACGCGGCCGACGACGCTCTTCAGCTGGTTGAAGCCGGTCAGCGAGGTGAGCGCGTTGTTGTCGTGCAACTCGAGGTGGCGGTTGACCGTGGCCAGGCCCGAGAAGCCGGGCAAGGTAGTCAGCCCACTATTGTCGTAAACCAAGACGTCACCGCCCGTGTACTGGAGGGCGTTGAAGCCGTCGAGCGTGAGCAGCGCAGGGTTGGCGTGAAGGTTGGTCGAGCCGGTGACGTTGCTGAGCGCGCCGAAACCCGAAATTCCGCCGAGCAAAGCGTTGCTGTCGATCAGGATCCCGCCCGCGTCGGTCAGCGCCGTGAACCCGGCCAAGGTCGTCAGCTTGGCGTTGCTGCTGATTGCAATGTTGCCGCCCACGCTCTGCAGAGCTGCAAAGCCCTTGAGCGAGGCCAGGTTGGGGTTGGAGGCGACGGTGATGTTCGTCCCCGCCGTTCGCAATGCTGCAAAGCCGTCCACGCTCTGAAGCCCACCATTACTGGTGATGTTGATGTACGTGCCGACGCTGGTGAGCGCTGCCAGCCCCTTGAGGTCGACCAGCGCCGGGTTTCCGTAAACGTACACGAAGTCGCCGACCTCGGTCAGCGCGGGGAAACCGTCGAGGTTCAAGAGCGCGTTGTTGCCGTAAATGTTCAGCGGTCCAGAGACCTTGATCAAAGCCGTAAAGCCATTGACGTTGAGCAGGGCGGCGTTGTTGTACAGGTAGAGCTGCTTACCCACCGTCCTGAGCGAGCCGAGTGCGGTCAGATCGGTGAGCGCGGAGTTCGACTGAATCGTGAAGTTGCCGACGACCGTCTTCAGCCCTGTCAGGCCCTTCAGACTGGTCAACGAGGCACCGGCAGAGATGTTCACGTCCCCGCCTACCCATTCCAACCGGTTGAGGCCGGTGAGGTCTTGTTGAGCAGAGCCGGCGGCGATCGTCAGGTTACCCGCGAGGCATGTCGTACTCCCGTTCGCGAAGGCGACCAGGTCCGCCGCAGTCGAGATCGTGAGGTTGCCCGGAGTCACCGTGCCGCTGCACTCGAGGGCCTGGACTACGGTGCCGCAGACGCCTGAGAGGCAGGAGGCCGGCCCCTGAGTGGTGGGGCACACGACCGTGTTTGCGCAGCTCGTGCCGCAGGAGTTGACCAGGTTGAGATTGACCTCGCAGCCGTTGCCGGTCGCCCCGTCGCAATTTTTGGTGCCGGAGGGGCAGGGGACGCAGCCGCTACCGTCAACGCAGGTCTGCGCTAGGTCCGTGCAGCTCGTGGCTGCGCCCCACAGGCCGTCGGCTCCGCAGGTCTGCGAAGCGTTGCTCGCATCGACACAGCGTTTCTTGTTCGGGATGCACTCGGTCGGGGGGGCTCCGCCCGAGCCGCCGCTGCTCGCGCCGCCGCCGCTAGACGTGCCTCCGCTGGTGTTGCCGGTTCCGGAGCTGCCGGTGGTTCCGGCCGTCGCGTTGCTGGGAGCGCCTCCACTGCCAACGGGGCCGCTGCCACCGCCGCCACCCACGACGATCCCGCCCTTGCACAGATACTCGTCGCAGGTCGCGCCGTATTCGCAGTCGGCGTCGGACAGGCATTGGTACACGCAGTGGTTGGCTTTGCAGACCAAGGGCGAGCTACAGTCCACGCTGTAGTTGCAACCACTGCCCCAATCCGGCGGCGCGTTGTCGGGCGGCTCGAACACACAACTGCTGTCGAGGCAGGCTTGCCCTGGGGGGCAGTCGACCGCCTTGCGGCACTCATCCACGCACAGACCGGAGCGACAGACCAACGGCTCGTCGCAATCTGAATTGCGCAAGCACGACGGCCCGCCGGCGCTGCAGCGGTTGTCGATACAATCGAGTCCGGCTCCGCAGTCCGTCTTGCCCAAGCACTCGAACGCGCACAGCTTGTTGCGGCAGATCAGCGGGTCGCCGCATTCCGAGTTGTACACGCAAGGCTGGCCGGGCGTGGATGCGTCTTCCTTCCCCGCGTCGGGGATGGGCAGATTGCCGGCGTCGTCGAGTTCGGCCTTGTCCGCGCAGTTACCCTTCTTGCACAACTGACCGGTGACGCAGTCGCGGTCACTCGCGCACTGGTCACGGCACTGGCCGTCGTAGCCGCATACCTGGCCGTCGGGGCACTGGCTATTGTACGCGCAGGCTTGCTCTTCTTCGAGCTGGCAAACATGGAAGGGGCGGTCGCTCGCCATGCAGCGTTGACCCGGATCGCAGTCACGCGACGTCTCACAGGCGCTATGGCAGCGTTGGAAGGCGCAAACCAACGGCGAATCGCAATCACTGTTGATGGTGCAGCCGGCCGCGAGCTTGGCGGTCCTGGGGGGCTCGCTATCCGAGCAAGCCGACGCAACCAGCAGACCAGCGACAGCCAAAGCAAGTGAAAGAGACCAACGAGATAGATTCCCCATTGTGCCTGAATCAGCCCTTCTTAGCGCGGGGCGTCAAGTACCAGTGATTGAAGTACTAACGATGATTCCGCGTTTGTTCTTGGATTCAACAGTGTTACAGTCGCTCCGATCTTGAGACACCGTTGATGTCCGAAGGCGCGCTTGCACCTGGCACCGTACTGGCGGGAAAGTTTCGCGTCGTGTCTCGCTTGGGTGAGGGCGGCATGGGCTCGGTCTACGAGATCGAGCACGAGCTCACCAAGCACCGACGCGCGCTGAAGCTGCTCCACAAGTCGATGGCTGCCATGCCCAGCGTCGTCGAGCGCTTCTTGCGCGAGGCATCGGCTGCCGGGCGCGTGGGCAACCCGCACATCGTGGAAACATTCGACGCGGGCGTGCTCGATACCGGTGAGCCCTACCTCGTGATGGAGATTCTGCGCGGCGTCCCGCTGTCGTCTCGCATCGCTTCCGGCAAAATGCCGTTTTTAGAGGTCGTGGATTTGATCGGCCAGGCGGCCGCTGGGGTGTTCGCGGCGCACAATGCGGGCATCGTGCACCGCGATCTCAAGCCGGACAATTTGTTCATCACCGAGGGCTCGGACGGTCGTCCCTTCGTCAAGATCCTGGATTTCGGGATTTCCAAGTTCGACCCGCAGAAGATCGGCGGCTTGCAGCTCACTCAAGAAGGCGCCGCGCTCGGTACGCCCTACTACATGCCGCCCGAGCAGATCCGAGGCGAGGGCAGTCTGGACGCGCGCGCTGACGTGTACGCGCTGGGCGTGATTTTGTACGAATGCCTGGCGGGCGTGCGTCCGTTCGAGGCCGAAACACTCGCGCACTTGGCGATCTTGATCCACACCGGGCAGCCGCTGCCGATCGCTCAGCACCGCCCGGATTTACCGCCTGGTTTCGCTCAGCTGGTGCACAGTGCAATGGCCACCGATCGCGGCCAACGCACGCAAACCGCTGGTGATTTGCGAAATCAGCTGGAAGCGTACGGTTCGGTCGGCTTCCGCAGTCAGATCCGAAATAGTCCATTGCCCCCGCCTTCCATCGTGACTGCCCGTGCGCTGTCGACCAGCGCCGCAGGGATCTCGTTACGACCCTCCGTACCGGCCAAGGCGCCAACCTCGCTGCTGCTCGTGGTCATCTCCTCGCTCGGGCTCGCCACGGCGGCCGCGCTGGGCGGTGGGCTGTGGTGGCTGCGCGCG
>DATEPG010000088.1:0-3809 GCA_035273265.1 Polyangiaceae bacterium | reverse complement strand
GTCGCTCGACCCGTTTCCGGCTGATGCGGCGCCCTTTCGCTCGCAGCTCGCGATGCACGCGCGGGCTGCCGTAGTTGCCTCTGCCGACCTCACTGGCCGCCTTGATCTCGACAACCACCTCGGCGTCCTCGCGAGCCCTAGGCGCCTCAGGCCGCCCCTTCCAGGCGTAGTAGCCGCTGCGTGATACTCCGAGCACTTCGCAGAGCACTTCGACGGGCCAGCTTGCCTTCTCGGCATCAATGAACGCGAATCTCACGCGTTCTCCTTTGCAAAGAAGGCCGTCGCTTTTTTTAGGATGTCGCGCTCCATCTCGGCACGCTTCAACCGTTTTTGCAGGTCGATGAGCTCGCTACGCTCGGCCGTCGTCAGCGTCTCTCCCGTGCCCTTGCCCTCGTCCGCTTCTGCCCGTTTCACCCAGGCTCGAAGGGCGGTCTCGGTCAGGTCGAACTCCTCGGTCACCGCCGCGATCGTCTTGGCTCCAGTCGTCACGAGACGAACGGCGTCAGCCTTGAACTGAGCGGTAAACTTGCGTCGCTTGCGTCTTGCCATCGGTCACTCCTCGGAAATTTATCATGCTTCCAGGAATGTCCACGAAACCGGGGGATCTCCAGCTGCTCCATTCTTCGCAGATAGGCCTAGATAGAAGCTGAGACGACTGGCCAATGTATTTGGACGCGCCGCCGCGCAGTGTCTTGCCCAAGTCCCACTCGGTCTTCGGGACCGGTCCGTTACGGTACCCCAACCAAAACCGTCGGCAGCGTAGTCAGCGCCTTGCTCCTCCACGCACCGGTAGAAACATTTCGTCGATTCGCTGTCGCAGACGACCGGCCGCGGAGCCTTCGTCGATGCTCCGGAAGTCCCTTCGGGAGTAGTACTCGCCTCGTTTACTGCCTCGCGATCTCCGCTCTGAGTGAAGCGGGAGTCCATCTGCGCCGAGCTATGTACACAACGAGAGCGTCATCCAAGCCGTCAATCGCGGCCAACGCGGCCGCGAAGTCCTGAAGTAGAAATGAGGCTACCGCCAGCGTCAGTTTCGCTACGCCAAGATGCCGCGCGGAGCCAGAGGCGCTCTCTAGCGCAACTACTAAAGCGAGATCTTCCCTTCCGGAAGCGTAGTGCCCCCAAGCCACGAGCCATAGACCTCGCAAGAAGTACATGGCGGGGTCGTTAGGTTCGAGCTCGATCGCGCGCGCGGCGTCTGCCAAAGCGGCCTCCCGATCGGTTGCTCCCTTGTGCGCCTGTGCACGGAGGAAATATGCGTCAGGAGAGGCGGGGTCTTCACTGATCAACACCGAGCAGAACTCGATCGCTGCCCGATATTCACGCCCATCTAGCAATCGACAGGCCCGAGCCAATCTGTCATCTGGTCCTGTCATTTGATGACCTTGTTCCCCTTGCACCGCTCATCGACATGCCCTCGAGCGCAGTCGTAAGCGTTGCTGTAACCTCCGGTTAGGCCCTTGTACACTTTTGGAAATTTGAAATATCTCTCGCAGTCGGCATACGCATCCTCCCACTGCTGCTGGCAATCATCATCGAGCGGTTCGTCGGGAGCGCAGACGTCTGGTATGGCGTTGTCATTCGCGGGCTCATCTGCCGTGATGCGGTGAATCAAAGCGGCAGCACCAGCAGCGGAACCTACAAATATTGCCGCGGCAGCGGCTGCAGTAGCGGCCGCTTCGCAACCTCCAGCCGCACAAATTCCCACCAAGATAAAAGGGAAGTGCCCCGTAGGATCGATCCTGTTTACCGGATCGTTGTCGACGTAGGCGTACAAATTTGCCGAGCCACCGTCAAAAAGGATCGGATCCTTACTGATCCACCTGCCTGTGCTCGGATCATAATCCCTCGCCCCAAAGTGAACCAACCCCGTATCTGCGTCGTACAGTCCCCCAGCAAATCCGAAAGGCTGCGCCACAGCGGCAAACGCCCCGCTGTCCGTCGGCACAGACCGATTCCCGAACTCGTCATAGTCGATCCTCTGCACGATCACGCTGGGACCGCCAACGCTGACGATCACGCGCGGGCTGCCCAATTGATGGCTGCTCCCGCGAGGGCGGTGCGTTACGGCCGGTCGTGCTCGGCCGCTTCGCAACCTGCGCGCGACCGTGGCCCTCAAGGCCGGACGCGGCGCCAAAGCGCGCCGCGCGCGGCCGAGGGCAGAACAGCCGCGCCTCGCTTCGTACTGAGGCCTCAACTCGGGCTTCGAGGTAGCCGTACTCACGACCACCATCGTGTCACGGCCCGGGCTTGTTGTCGCTTCCGCGCGCTCGCGCTCATCGTGCGCTCGTCAGAAGGCGTGCTCCGCCGCGTCAAGAACCTGTGTCTTGGCGCCCTGCTCCAGGCCGTCCGCGACCGCACCAAAGTCGTCGACTTGAAGCAAGTCAACTGCGTGCTCTTGCAGTCGCACTGGAGGCGAGAAGCCGAACTGCCGCAGTAGCGGCGACGATCATACGCGGTGGCCGTGCCGGGTCACGCGCGCCGCGCCAGACGCTCCTCACCGATTGAACGCCGCGCGCAACAAACGGCCAGCGCCGTCGCAAACCTGTCGAGGCTTACGACGGCGTTGGCCGTTTGGGGACCACCATCGCCCGTGAGGCGTACGACCGTTTCGGACGCAGATAGCAACGTCAGTGCGGACTTTGCTCGCCATTTCCACGATGTCAGTTTGGGAAGCGTCGCTTTAACAGGCGCCACTTTTGGCGAACGAGCTGCTCGACGTCCACCTGCGAACGTAGATCACGCCGCCTCGATCCTGTCGATCCCCAATCGACACTGACCGGCTGTCAAATCGATCGACTTCCGCATTCGCGGGCCCTAAGGCCCGATGCCGTCAAGATTGCGGTCGTTGTCTTCGCCCGGCGTAACCTAGAATGTCATTGACTGACCACTGTCGCCCACCAACATAAGTCTTGAGGTCTGCCCGCACCTGAGCACATTCCAGCTCTGCCTGTTGAAAATCCCCGATGAACAACAAGGCGACTGCCCGCGAAAATCTCGCGCTTTCAACGTAGTACGACGTTCCCAGCTTCGTTTCAGCATCGATCGCACCCTGAAAATCATTCGCGGCCGAAAGCTGATTCCCTTCATCCAGCGACCAAAGCCCACGAAAGTAGAATAACGTGGGTTCAGCCGGATTCTGATTGATAGCACTCGTCAGGTCGTCGATTGCGCCACGGCGGTCGCCTCCAAGCATCTTGGCCTGTGCGCGATGATAGTAGAGACGAAACTCAGCCGGAAGTTCCGCCAAAAGAACAGTACACAGCTCTACGACCTCCGCATAACGTCGACCGTCGAACAATCGTTCGATCCTATCGACAGCCGCGACCATCTTCTCGTCGTCACCATCACCGTTCTCGCCGTCGTCAATGGTCAATTGGATTTCCTCCGCATTTCACGGACACGTATCCGCTAGCGCAGTCCTGGACGTTGTTGTGCCCACCGCGCAATCGTTTGTTCTGTCGTGTTGGGCGCTCCGTCAGCAGCTGGGCACACTTGCGACGCGCGTCAGCCCATTCCTTCTGACAATCAGGGGGCTCCGGCGTGCATACATCCGGAACTGAAATTGGCACGGCGTTGTCATTCGCGGGCTCATCTGCCGTGATGCGGTGAATCAAAGCGGCAGCACCAGCAGCGGAACCTACAAATATTGCCGCGGCAGCGGCTGCTGGAGTTCCCCCGATACGGTGGACAGTCAGCCTATGCAGCTAGTTGGTTAATCTTCTCGTTCAAGAATTTCAATTCAAATTCGATCGGGCTGACGTAACCGATCGCTGAGTGCCTGCGACAAGGGTTGTAGAAGCCGTCGA
>DATEPG010000087.1:0-11271 GCA_035273265.1 Polyangiaceae bacterium | reverse complement strand
GGCGGCGGGGGTTCGGCTCACGCCATGATGAACTTCTTCGTCACGAGCGATACCAAACCCACCGGGAACCTGGGCGGCCTCACGGGCGCGGATGCACGCTGCCAAATGCTGGCAGCTGCCGTCGGGCACGGCGGCAAAACTTGGCGCGCGTACCTCAGCGCCAGCAGCCCCGCCACGAACGCCAAGGACCGAATCGGCCCGGGCCCGTACTACAACTCCAAGGGCGAACAGCTTGCCGCCGACAAGGACGCGCTCCACGCGCGCTCTGGCGACGCCGCACTCTTCTTGGATGAAAAGGGCAATCGCATCAATGGCCAGTGGGCAAACTCACCCACCCCCAATCAGCACGATATCCTTACGGGGACCCAAAAAGATGGCACGCTCGCAGCCAATCAAACCTGTGCTGACTGGACCGCTACTACGGGCATGTCTCAAGTAGGCCACTCCGACGGACTGGGGCCGAGCATGGCCGCAACCGGTAACTTCATCATCTGGAACGGTTCGCACACCGGTCAGTGCGGAGACACCGCGCCCGGCGGCGGAGCCGGCAAGATCTACTGCTTCGTCGGGCCCTGATTCAGCAAGCCCCCTCTAACTGCGGTTTGTGCGGGAGCGCTCTGTTCGACCTTGCCGCAGCCGGCGGCGAGCGCCAGAGCGCGCCCAGCACCACCCACCATGCCCGAGCGGCGACTAACCCTCCCGCTCGACGGGCCTTCTCGCTCGAAGAGTAGTGGCCTGGCGCAAACTGCCGTTTGTGAAAAATCTCCTCACCCGCAAGGAGCGACGCTCGCGGGGTGTGAATTCCCTCCGCTCGGCGTTGACTCGTGGGTCAAAGGTCCGCATGCGATGGTTCGGCATTTGCAGCACGAGCAGGCTCCAAGCTCGGCATCGCCGAATTGCTCGGCCCCGCAGATTGATCCCTAGGCGGTGAGGTCCCAATGACGAACAAAGGCAAACCATCCAAGCAAGTGCCCGATCAACGCGCTGAGATGCAGAAGGAGCAGAAGTCCGCCGGAGCCGCGCGGACCACGCACCGCGCCGACCGCAGCCGCGAACTCGAGAAGGGCGGCAAAGGCGCGGACGCGGGGCTGGACGTGCACGGCCGGACCCTGAAGCCTCCGCACGAAGCCGGCAAGCTTTCGCGTTCGCAGCCTAAGCGCTGAACCTTCGCAGCCTAAGGGAAACGGAGTCTCGCACGCGACGTTCGCGTGTCGAGTGCGGTCATCGTTCTGTACCACCGTCAGGAGTTTTGCAATCGACGTGCGTGCGGCGGCGTCAGTTACGGAAATTTTCTACGACGATTAGCCCGTGACGACCGGCATCGAGCACGCCAATCCCCAGACGGCCGAACTGTGCCCGCAATAAATTTTCGCGGTGGCCGGGAGAGTTCATTAGGTTTTGGTGTGCAATCTCGACTGTCGGCGCCAGCGCTAGGTTCTCGCCGGCGACGAGATAGCGCAGCTGAGCGCTGCCCAAGCGGTTGGAAAGGTCCTCACCATCGGGAGTGACGTGGGCGAAGTAGCCGCGCGCCAGCATGTCTCGCCCGTGGGCCCGCGCCACCTGCGTCAACTCGGCGTCCGCTTGGAGCGCCCGACGTCCCTGCGCAGTGCGTTCGGTGTTCACGAGCTTCAGCAGGTCGCTTTCGAGATCCGGTCGCACCCGGGGCGAGGGCACGGTGAAGCGCAGGTCGATGCTGGCACGCGACTCGGGCGGAACCGTCAATGCCTGCAGCGTGCGTTGAACTGCAGGATCGAAAATCGGTGTCAACGCGCAGTCGAGCCAGGCCGCGGGCACGGACAAACCGCTTGCCAGCTTGCTTTCGCGCGTCAGCCTGCTCAGACCGTCCACGAGCGGCAGGGTGAGCAGAACGACTGAGAGCAAGCTCGCGAGGATCAAGCCACGGAGGAAACCGGGCAACACACCCAGAGCGCGGTTCAAACCATGTTCATGCACCCGGCGAGGCAGGGCTCGCACGAGCCACGCACCGAGGGCACTCGTCACGAGCTGCGCGAGCAACAACGTTGCCACGAAGCCGAGCGGCCAAGTCCACACGCCCAGCGCAGGCGCGTGCGCTTCCAGCACACGCGCCACGGATCGATAGCCCAGCAGCGCCACCAGCACGCTGACTAGGACGCCCAATAGCTGGAGCGCAGCCGCGATGAAGCCACGCCGATAGCCGACCCAGGCGGTGAGTAGCAGTACCACGCCCAGGAAGACATCGATGGCATTCAGGGCATTGGCCATGGGTGTTGCGTCGGACATGCCAAACTCGTACCCAAGCGGAGAAACTCGGACGCGAGCAAATGCGACGCATGCACTTTGAACATGAAAGCGTAAAGTTCGAGACCCACCCGCAAGGCATCGCTCGTGCATGCGGCCGTGTATGGAACCAACTTCCGAATACCAAGCAGGAAGCCGCCCCCAGCAGAGGCGTTGGCTCGTCAGCGGGCTTCTGTTGCTCGTGGCAATCGTGGCCGGAGTCTTGGTGCTCGATCGATCCGGGGCAAACAGCCACCAAAATCGTACCCGGGACGACAGCCACGTCGATCCCCTGACGCCGCCGAGATAGACACACTTATTGCAGGGATGCCCCCAGCTTGGCACTGCCACGCAATTCGCCGTCAACCGAGATCCGGTGTTCGGCGATAGCTGAGAGCGCGCTCCGCACCGCTCCGCACCGCTGCGCGCGTGAAAGCTGCGGCGAGCCGAGTCTGACGGCGACGGAACGCTTTCTAGAATCCAGGACTGCTCAGTCACACGAGGCCTACCCTCCTGCGAGGTGCCAAAGCGGCGGATAGGTCCGCTCGGAGTGGCCTCGGCGCGTGCAACGAGTTCAATCGGATCGGTACCCCCGCGGGGTCAATGCTGGTGAGTACGCGCTTGTCGACGGCTTGCGATCGACGTATAGGACGTTCTCGACAAGTTGCTGAGCCATCTTTGGGAGGACATACTGATGAGCAATGCTGGGGCTACTTCACGGCGGGTGGGCAAAGTGCGGATTGGGGTCATTGGGGCAATAGCAGCAGCAGGCCTGCTACGAATTAGCCCGGCGCACGCAGGCGACAGTCTGCTCCTGGACGACCTCGAGTCGAACGAGGCCTGGTCGTTCTACTCCTCCGGAGCGACCGGTTTTAGCGCTTGGGTGGAGGATTCGGGCGCACGCTCTCCGACACACAACGCCCTGCTGATCATGACCGCCAACTCCCCGAGCACGGCTTGGCTCGCTATGGATCGGGAGATGCCGGGTATCCCGCGGAAGTATGCGGTCCAAAAGAGTTGCACTGGTGCCGCGTACGTCAGAGCCATCGGCCCCGGCTCGTACCGAGGTCGAGGGAAGATACAGCTCATCAACCCGCAGAGCTGGACTTACATCGCCTCCACGTCATTCAATTTCCCTGTCGACGGTCAGTGGCGTCGCGTCCAAGCCACGGGTAACTGCGCGAACTCGTTTGCCGGGCCTATCCAGGAATTCTATGGGGCGGTGGTTCGGATCGTGATCGACGGCAGTGACACGGCCGGAGGGGCGTCTTTCTTCGCCGTCGATGACGCTTCGTTCTCGATACATTTCTAGGAAATTCGGCGCGGGCCCGTCGGCGATGCGTCCTCGACGACGGGCCTGATGCCAGCCTTGAGCTCGGACCATGGCGAGCTTCCGACTCCGCGAGACAGCTGCGATGCTGCCGAGCGAAGAGTTCGAGCCGGGCCAATCTGGAGGCGTAGGAACCGTCGCCGAGTTCTTGCGCTTTCAATCGCCGCTGCGTCCACGGCACCAGGCTGAGGTGGGACGCTCGGGACGGGCGATGACCGCTGCACTGCCGCAAGAGGTTCGCGGCGTCGACACTAGCCGCGCTTGTCTCGGCGCGCTTGCTGCTTCTTTCCGCGCGAAGTTGCCGCGGCGAGCTGTGAAGTCTTGGCTGCTTTCTGTTGCTTGCTCGAACGCCCGAGTAAGCCAGCAACCAATACGGATTTGAGAGAAGCCTTGCCCGGAGATGATTTTGCCCGAGTCGATGGAGTCTTCTTAGTCGACATGTTGGTGCTCAGCTACGCAGCCTACACATTCTTCATGCAGTCGTAATGAGGAATCTGGTCGGTTCCTTCGGATAGCCGCGCTTGTCGCCAACCGACCAAGAAGGCCGAAACGAGCCCACTCGGTTTTGGTTGGGTGCGCCTCAACGAGGTGTCGAGCAGGGTGCCCTCGGTGACATGAATTTCGCCGGGATTCGATTCCGGAGCTGCGCTCAGCTGGCCATGACGCCAAGCATACGCTCCCTTCCAACACTGGGCGCCAGGCTCGAAGCTCAGGAACCTTCCAGATGACCGCTCTGGAAAGGCCGGGCTCTTCGAGTGCGGACATCCACTGCCTTCGTTTCTGGCGATGGTGACAGCGCACATGTGACAGCGCACATGTGACAGCGCTCGAGAATCGTGGATTTTCGCGGGGTCACGTGCGTGCCGCGAGTTCCGAATTCCATGCACGCATTCGGAGCAGAGCTACCCATTGATTCGCGCGCGGCCCACGTGTTACCAAGACCGAATGCAAAGCTTACGCTCCTGGGCGCGTGGGACGGTGGTGCTCGTTGGAGGCTTGACCTCCTTCGCCGTCATAGTGGGTGCTTGTTCCAGCACCGACTCGACAATCAGGAAAGCCAAACTCGCGGAAGGCTGCTCGCTCAATTCGAACTGCGATGATCCATTGGTCTGCACGTTCGCCCGCTGTCACAGCGAATGCGAGAAAGATCGCGATTGTCCCGGGGAGGGGCGCTGCGTCAAAGGTGCAGACGGCGGCATTTGCCAGCTTCCGTTGGAGACCTCCTGTACCCGTGATAGCCAATGTGAGGGGGCTCAAAGCTGCGGCGTCGATGGTGAATGCCGCGACAATTGCAAATCCGACTTAGACTGCGTAGGCGATCAGGTGTGCGCGAAAAGTGGTGAGTGCGCCAGTTCATTGCTGGACAAAGACGTCGTCGACGCACAGGGGAATATCAAGCCCGACCCATTCGACGACACGACCGCCGGCAACGACGCAGGCGGCGCCGGCAACGCTGGCAGCGACGGACAATCGGACGGCGGACGCAACAGCGGCGGGATGAGCTCGGTCGGCGGCAACGGCAACGGCAACGGCAACGGCGGCAAGAATGGCGTTGGCGACGGCGGCGAAAGCAACAGTGCAGCCGGTGAAGGGGGCGGAGCAGGTGAAGGCGGCTTGGTCTGCCCGACGGGCACGGCGGAGTGCGGTGGCAGCAATCCGACCGACTGCGAAACAGACTTGTCGCTGCCCGCGTCATGCGGCGGCTGCACGACGATTTGCGATCCGATCCATGGCACCAGCCACTGCGACGTTGCCGGCTACACCTGCGTGGTCGACACATGCACCGCAGGCTATGCCGACTGTGACGCCAAAGGCGCCAACGGCTGTGAGTCCTTGTTGGCAGAAGACCCGAAAAACTGCGGCAAATGCGGCAATGATTGCGCTGGCGGGACGTGCAAAACCGGCGTTTGCAGCGCCTCGATCGTGATGGACCCGGGTGGCCCAGCCGTGAGCACCACGTTCTACGAGGGCAAGCTCGTCGGCGATACAATCATCGCCTCGGTCTATGTCGGGACGAGCTACCAGTTGCGCACCGTCACCGTGCAGGCATCGGAACCTCCAGCCGAAGGAACGATTCTTCATTCCTTCGCCTCGGCTTCGAACCGCCGAGACGGCACGCTAGAGGTCGACGCCGACTACGTGTATTGGGCGACCAATTCGTCGCCCTACGCGATCAACCGCAAGCCCATCAACAACCCAGCAGCGAACATTCAAGAAATGGTCACCGCGCCCGGCGCCATCTATCACCTCGAGCTCAGCCTTTCGGCGTTCTACTACTTTGGCCTCGAAGGCAGCAGTTACGGCTTCTTCACCGCGGCCAAAACCCAAGGCGCGTCGGCGCAAGCCATCCCGATGCTCGGCGGGCGCTACTCTTCGATCGTCAACATGACGGCTGCTGGCGTCGGAGCGAATGGGCGCTTCTATTGGGGTGAATACTCCACGGCTACGGCCAAGTACCAGCTGTTCTCGGCCCCGCTGAACGGTTCGGCAGCGCCCGTCGTCGTGGACTCGGACATAGGCGGCAGCTCGTACGTCGCCACCATCGCCGAGGGTAACTTCGCCTACTGGACTACGTACTTCGCGAACGGCAAGGTTCGGCGCGCGAACGCCACCAGCAACCCCAACACCGCGCAAGACGTCGTCGTGGGCCACCAATATCCGGGCTACGGAAGCAGCGGGCTGATCGCGGATTCCACGTACATCTACTTCTTGGACAACAGCTACGACGTCTATCGAGCAAAGAGCGATGGCAGCGCAGCCCCCGAGAAGATCTTGGAGCGCGGCAGCAGCACGGTGTACCCGCAAAGCCTGTTCGGCAGCGACGCGACATTCCTCTATGGCGGCGGCAGTGCCGGTCAGGTCTTGCGCATTCGTAAAGCACCTCCCGCGCCCTGAGCATCCCCGCGCCGGAGCTCTACACGTTTACCTGGCCCTACTATTGCGGCAACCTGTTCCCGTGCCACTCGGATCCCGCCGACGGCACGCGCTTCGCGCTCGACATCACGCGCGCGCCGGACACTCTCGTTTACCCGCGATCGGTCGACTTCGCCGCGCCCTCGTACACGGTGGCTTGGATTTCGCGTTTCTACAAACAAGCGGATCTCGGCACGACGGACGCGGGAACGCACGTCAGTGTGCGCTACCAGCCTGTTGCTCAAGCAGAGAACGACGCCCTCACCGGCACACAGCACTTGGTCGCGGCCGTGGATTGGATCGAGAAGACGATCGGGGCTTATCAATTCGGGACAGAAGTCGGACCGGTGAGCGCACCGTGGTTCGGCCGCGGCATGGAACACCATCCGTTTTGGCATGTCGCCGATGACTCCATGCGCGATGAGCTCGCGCAGGTTCACGAGGCGGCGCACGGCTGGTTCGGAAACGGCCTGCGCCTAGCGTGCTGGGAAGATTTCGTGTTCTCGGAGGGGACGGTGAGCTACCTCGCCGCGCGCGCCCTCGACGAGGTCGGAGCGAGCGGCGTCGCGCAGCAAGCGTGGTCGGGGTACGAGAGCGCGCTGGCTCGCGGTGCAGGCACACCAGTGAATCCGTGGCCCGAAGGCTGCGGCCAAGCCGACATACTCAGCAACGGCCAATACGGCTTTGCGAACGGCGGTTTCTCTTCTTACACGTACGCGGCAGGCGCTCTGTTCTTTCGCGCGCTCGAGCAAAAGATCGGCCGGCCCGCGCTCGACGAGGCCCTCCATACTTTCTACGTAAAGTGGTTGGGCCGGGCCGCCCACTTTCAGGATCTGCTCGACGCCGTGCAGGCCTCGAGCGGTTACGACCCGAATTCGTGCGCGAAGCACTGGCTGCGAGGCACCGTGCCTCCCGCCATTACCGAGTGCGAATGAGCGCTCCGCGCGGCCAGCTCCGGCAGCATGGCCCGCGTCGATGCCTCATTCAGAACTGCGCGATGAACTTCCAGGCCAGCGGCGGAACAAACGCCTTCAGGCCGTCATCTCCGCCCGAGCTCCCGTCAGCCACCGCGGACGGGGTGTGCCCGCCGTCGAATGTGCACACCTTGACGGGATAACCCGCCTTGCAGCCTTCGAAGTCGTAACAAAGGTACTTCTTGCTCCCGACCATCGTCGTCTGGATGTTCCCCGGAATCGTGCATCCGTTGTCCTGAGCGTGGGTGAGGACACAGAACTTCCCGCCCTTCTTCGCTGATTCGTTGTCCACCCACGGACAAATACCATCGCTCATGCCGGTTATCCCCATGTACGCGATGGGAGCGGCGTTCGTATCGGTCGGTTGATTGGGGAGATTGTAGTTGGCCGCTGCCATGGTGACCGCCGCGCGCAGCTTCGTCTGACGCGTGATCGACAGCGAATAGCTCATCATCGCGCCAAAGCTGAAGCCCGTGGTAAAGACCCGACTGTCGTCGATGCACAGGTTCGCGTCGACGAGGGCGAGCAACTCGTCGAAGAGCGCGCTGTCTCGCTTGAAATCCCACGGAAGGTTGCCGATACCGCCGGGCGCTACGAAGATGGCGGGCTCGTTCGCCGCCATCGCTTCGCGACGGAGCCCGAAGTAAGCATAATTTTTGGCGTCGAAGTTGGGCCCATTATTGGCCGGATATTGGCCGATCGCATTGCCGGTGTCCGAACCATAGGCCTGGTGCCAGGAAAAGATCAGGCGATAGGGATGCGTCGGATTGTAGTCCGCCGGAATGTCGATGATGTATTCGCGACTCGAGCCCCCGCTGGTGATCTTGAGTCTGATCGACGTGGCAGGACCGTTCGCGATCGACATGCCGCCGGTGGTCAGCGTCTTTACGCCATCCTTGACGCCACAGCCTTTGCTCGGGACCGGCGCGTTCTTGCCTCCGGTGCCTCCCCCGCCCCCGTTGGCGCCAGTGCCGGAGCTCCCGCCGTTCGAAGTACCACCGCCAGCAGCGTTTCCGCCAGCTGCCGTACCGCCCGAAGCCTTGCCGCCGCTGGCATCTCCGCTACCCGCACTCCCACCACTCGCGGTTCCGCCACTCGCAGTCCCGCCACTCGCGCCGCCCCCCGTGACCGAGCCACCGGTGGACGCCCCGCCCGTCGAGCTGCCCGCGCCGCCCCTCGCGACCGTAGATCCGCCGGTCCCGCCCGAACTCGACGCCCCAGGGGTTGAACTTCCGCAGCCGATGATCCCGATCGATAATCCAGAAACGAGCGTCGGCAGCCACTTCGTATGCATGCGATCCTTCATGATGTAACTCCCAAACCCAGAATCACTCGACGCTGCGATTGGGCACTTCTCCGCCAAGCGTGCACACTTCAGAATTGCGCCACGAACTTGCCAGCTTCTCTGGGTAGTGTCTCGGGCTGGGGCACAACTTCCGAACTTCTCGTGCGCGTGGCTCGGGCTACATTCTCTACTGTCCCTACGAACCAATTGTGTTCAAGTTTTGTTCGTGAAATATTTTCCACTGATCGAGGCCCTCCGCGATCGGTAGCTGCAGAGCAGGCGGCGGGTCGCGGAAATCGGCCAAACCTGAGCGCGGCCGAGCGCGAAAGGAGTGAGCTAGGCGTGACCGCGTCGCAAGCGTTCAATCGGCGCGACGCGCGGGTGACCCTGTGCACTCGAGAGAACTCCAAGGCTGCTCAAGATGACTCGCTAGCCTTTGTCTGGCCGCTGCGAGGTGCGGATTCGAGCGCGAGAATGCAGTTCGTGCACGAACAGGTTTGGGAGAGGTTTTCCACTGCTAGGGTGTGGCGACCGCAGAAGAGCTGTTCGTGCACGAACAGCTCTCGCAGTAGGTCACAGCAGCTCGCGCGCGGTGAACTCCACTTGGTGGAGCCGTTGGTCGGGCCTGTGGGTGTCCTAGGCTGGTGCCTCAGGCACCTCAGAAGGCGACGCTCGCGCGGCCGATCCCATCGAACTCAGGATTGATCACCGGCCGAGCTTTGACTCTTCCACTCGGCTCCCTCAGAGTGTAGGAGCGAGCCACGAGATGCCGCGATCGCTCTTGAACCTGAGTCCCCGGCTGCGTCCCGTGTTTTTCTGCGTGTATTTGGCTACGCAACTGTTCCTGCTGTTCCGCGCGCAGAAGAGCCCCGACCTCGTATTCGGTTTTCAAATGTTCAATGCCTCGTCGCAGCTCAAGATCTCGCTGTTCCGAAAAGTGAAACACCGCGGCCGTTCACGGGTGGTACCCATTCGCGATGGTAGCTGGGAGACCAAAGACCGTTCTGGCATCAGACATACTCACCGCTGGCACGATCGAATCCGCTACCCCAATCTCACCCACCTCGACCTGTTCGTACACGCCTCCTATGGCCTCGATGCGCAGCTGTTCCGGCTCCAGGCCGCGCTGCGCGATTTCGCGTTGCAACTGTCCAACGATGAAGAAACCGAGGCCCTGATCGCGGAGGTGGACACACTCAAAAATGGCCGAGAAGCCGGGCACGTTCGTCTGCAGGCGGATCGCCGATGAGCGATTTTGCCAACGCCTGGCGGCGTTTTTTTGCTGAAGAGCGCGACGCCTTGGTGCTCGGTTTGCTGCGTTTGGGGATCAGCACGCTGCTCTTTTTCAACGGCCTGCGGATGATTCTCGAACTGTCGCGCGGCGGCTATTTCGCGGGTTACTTTCATCTGCCCATGATCCCCGAACAATGGCTGCCGAGCCAGACGGGATATCAGCTCCTGCTTGGCCTGCACGCGCTCGCCGCGCTGTGCGCGTTCGTCGGCTTTTACCCGCGTGAAGCGCTGCTCACGGCATCGAGTCTGGGACTGTATTTTCTCGCCTGCGATCGCCTGCAGTATCACAACAACCGCTACGCGCTGTTGCTACTCGGCTTCCTGCTCGCCTTCACGCCCTGCGATCGCTCCTTCTCGCTCATCAGAGGGCGCGCGCACACGCTGCCCCGCGAGCAACGCAGCGCGCCCACTTTTGCGCGCCGCCTGTTCCAAATCCAAGTATCGCTCATCTATCTCGGTTCCACGTGCGGCAAGCTGCTCGATGCGGACTGGCGCAGCGGCCAGGTGTTGTTCATGCGCTACGCCCACGCGCCGGAATTTTGCCTCCAGCACGGGCTCCCGGTGCCGTCCTGGGCGATGGCTATCCTGACGTCCGCCTGGTTCGCGAGCGTTGCGGCAAGAGCGGCCATCACGAGCGAATTGTTCATTGCACTCGGGATCTGGTGGGCACCAACCCGACGCCTGGCGCTGTGGCTGGGCGTCGTATTTCATATTGGGATCGAGCTCACCGCGAACGTCGAGCTGTTCAGCTGGCTGATGGTCGCGTCTTATCTCGCGTTCGTCGTGCCTGAAGTGCGCGAGCGGCGCTTCGAGTTCGTACGCGGCCATGCGCGCGCGGCGTTGCTCGCGCGGCTGGTGGCTCTGTTCGATTGGTGCGCGCGCTTCGATCGGCTTCCACTCGCGTCGCCTAGCAAGGAGGGGGCCGCATTCTACGTAACCAACCGAAAGGGGCAGCGCGCGTCTGGCGCGCTCGGCCTGGCCCAATTGGCCGAGGGCATTCCACTGTTTTTTCCGCTTTGGTTGCCGCTCGCGCTGTACGCCAAGTTGACCGCAAAGCCGCGCACAGGGGTGAGCTCCGCTTACACCGCTTCCCGCTTGAAAAGATCGAGCGAGTCTGATCTATAGCGGTCAGTGAATTCCCTGTCGTTGGATCTGAGGCGCCGAATCGTCGCCGCGTATGAGCGCGACGAAGGCACGTACTTCGAGTTGGCACGGAG
>DATEPG010000086.1:0-4192 GCA_035273265.1 Polyangiaceae bacterium | reverse complement strand
TCAACGTGCTGGGACTCAGCCCGAGCAGGTGGGCCGCGCCGCGCTCGCCAGCGACGCGCCAATCGCAGCGGCTCAACGCGTTCTCGATGTTTTGCCGTTCGAGGGCCTGGAAGTGCTTTTCCGAGAGTACCTCGCCCGAACCGTTGCTCGGTGCCTCCGACGCAAGCGCCGCGGGCACCACGCTGCTCTTCCCCAAGTGCAATCTCAAGCCCGTCCCCTCGTGCGACGCCAGAACCAGGGCGCGCTCGATTAGGTTTTGGAGTTCGCGAACATTGCCCGGAAAATCGTAGCTTTGCAGGCGCGCCTCGTCGGCCGCGGACAGCTTTTGCAGGGGCAAGTGCAGGCGGGCGGCAGTGACGTGCAAGAACTGCCGGGCCATGGGCAAGATGTCCTCGCGGCGCTCACGCAGGGGCGGTACGACGATCGGCACTACACTCAGGCGATAGAACAGATCGCGGCGGAAGCGCCCGCTCTCGACCTCGATCTCGAGCGGCCGATTGGTAGCCGCGATCACGCGCACGTCGACCCGGCGAGTGCGGTCGTCGCCTACGGGCTCGAAGGTGCGTTCCTGCAACACGCGTAGCAGCTTGCTCTGGTGTTCCAGTGGGATCTCCCCCACCTCATCCAGGAATAGTGACCCCCCGTCGGCAAGCAAGAATCGACCCTGGCGGTCACGTGACGCGCCGCTGAAGGCACCGCGCACGTGTCCGAAGAACTCACTCTCGAACAGCTCGCGCGGAACGCTGGCGCAATTGACTTTGACGAGCGGCCCGTCGTGGCGGGGACTCATGTCGTGCACGGCGGCGGCAATCAATTCTTTGCCCACGCCACTCTCGCCCAGGATGAGCACCGAAGAGTTGCTCTGGGCAACGGCTTGGACCTGGGCCAAGACCCCGCGCATTGCGGCGCTTTCGGCGATTATTTCGCCTTGTTTCAGCGCGGAGCGGACGGCCTCGCGCAGGTAGTCGCGTTCGCGCTCCGCGTTCTCTTTGAGTCGTGCGATCTCCTCGAAGGCGCGCGCATTGGCGATCGCCACAGCCGCGTGGTCGGCGAATACGCGCAGCCAATCCAAGTCTGTCTTCTCCAGACGCCGCCGGCTGAAGAAGGCCACCACGCCCAGGACCTGGCCCTTGAAACACAGAGGCTGTCCGGCGAAGCTTTCGATGCCTTCGGAGTCGGCCCACTCTTTCTGCAGGATCCAGTTCGGGGCGCCACGCTGCAGGAGGAGTGCGCGATTGCTGGCGGCCACTTGGCCAACCTTGCCGTAGCTGAGCGGGATCTCGTGGTGCGCACCGTCGGTGCGGTTCCAACGTTTGGTGGGGTCAACCCGGGACGCTCCAATGCTGGCTTTTAACTCGAGGTAAGGCGTCCCCTGTTCGGGATGATGGAGGAGCCAAACGCGCGCCAATGCGACGCCGTCCCACATGCCGAGGCCTTGCACCATTTCGCGCAACACGGAGTCCGGCGAGCGCGCAGCGGCGACCGACAGCGCGAGGGACTGCAGAGCGTCGAGCTGCACGACGCGGATTCTTGCGCGATTCAGCTCCTATGATGTTTCTCCCGCGTTTCGGCGCCGGGCTCGGCGGTCGCGTTCAGATGCAGTATTTGGCCGCCGCTCGGTCGGGGAGGGCCGTCGGCTCCGCACTCGTGACGGCGAAAAAAGCGGGCATGCTTCCTGCTCTGTCGAGCGGCGTGGAGCACGTCAGCGCCCGGGGAAGCGTGGCTGGAGCAGGGAAGTTACATTCGCTGGCGACAGCGCTCGTGGCAGCCTTCACAGGATGCTGGCATCGTCACTCAGAAAGGCTAGGCCTACGGGTGTCGATGAGCACGGCTACAGCGCCAAGCTCGCCTCGCGCATGCTGCAGAGCCGCTTGCTCGGCAATATCGTGAATGGCGCCGACGCTCCCGAAGCGCACTCGGCCGACGTGGCCGAGTACCGCGCTGCCATCGACGAGTTGCTGCGGCTCAAGCGTGCGCGCGAGCCGATTGGCAACGAGCCGCTGTGTCTCGAGCACCTGCGCAACTGGCCCGAGCCCACCCCAGTGGGTAGCTGCAGTGGTGGTCGAGTGGAAGTCGCGATTGGCCCCGACGGCGGGATGTACCCGTGCGGCCGAACCGGTCGCAATCTGCCAGCGCCGAACGTCTTCGAGCTCGGCGTAGCGGGCGCCTTCGAGCACGTACGGAGGCCCACCGATTGCCAAAATTGCTGGTGCACGCTCACGGTCGCGGGCTGCTTCCTGTACGGCGGCGACGTCCGGCTATTGCGCCGAAAGTAGCTGGGAGGGTTCGCGACTCAGAACGCTCGTGGCTGGGGTGCCCCGTGCGCGAGGAAACCGGTGTGGCGGTCGGAGCCGAGCGCGTGAACTTGCCGGCTGCCACGGATGATCCACGTGGTTTGGTCCGTTCTTCACGTTGTTATGGCTCCCAGGAACCGTCAGCGCGCGGCCCTGGATCAGGAACTGAGAACGCACATTCGTGGGCACCAGGGCACTCGATCATCCCGTGCTGTTTCGGCTGAAAGCCCTGCGGGAAACGAGTGGGGTAGCCTCCTCCCTGCTGCGTAGAGAACAGCGCTCCACGTAGGTCAGCGCCCACTAATTGGGCAGTAATGAGGTTTGCGCCTTGGAGCCGGGCGGCTTGGAGATTAGCCCCGTCGAGGCGAGCATCGCTGAGATCCGCTCCGAAGAGTATCGCCCGCGTGAGATCGGCGCGCATGAGGTTGGCGCCAATGGCATTCACACCTCTCAAGTCGGCATCGACGAGTTCAGCGTCACTCAGATCCGCATTGATCAGCGTGGCGGCAAAGAAATTGACGCCGCTCAACTTCGCCGCCTTCAAACTGGCATTGGTAAAGTTGGCGCTGAAGAAGTACGCGTCATCGAGAGCAGCATCGTCGAGTTGGGCTCCGACGAGATCCGCCCGGCCTTGGCCAGCGAGCCACTTCACCCGGACGGCAGCCGCGGCGCGGACTTGAGGCGCCAGTTGCTTGTCGGCGAGCTGCGACTTGAGGCTCTCAGTCTCGTCGACGGGGGCGACTGCAATCGCCTCCGACAACTTGGCCGGGGCCGCGTCCGCCAGAGGGACCACGTCCGCATCGTGATTTCGGCTCGACCTGCCTGGAAGGAGGAGCAATGCGATTCCGCCCAATGACACGATAGCGACCGCGGCGGTTGTCGAGCGAGCAGACATATTCAGCGCATTAAGCGTCACTCAAGGTACAGCGTTTCAGTAGTTTTACGAAAGCTTCTGGGTCGGTCAGCAAGCGGGGATCGCCGCTGAATTCCAGGACGTTGGGCATCGAGGCGGCACCTAACTGCTTCTGTTCGAGACACGGCGCCCGCCGAACATGTGAATCGTGCGTGTTCCGGCGAGGACGCTTCCGCTGATCCGCGTGCCCCGAGGAATCACGCCCTCTTGCCCAGCAATGAGCTGGATCTCCTTGCCGTCCAGGGTGAGTGAGTAACAACCCTCGACCACCAGTAAGTATTCGTCGAATTCATGAACGTGCTCCTCGGTGTTCGCGTCGGCGCGACATTCCCAGAAGGCGACTTGAGTGCCATCGGCCCCGTCAAAGACGTAGCCGTCGACACCAGTGGTGTGCTCGGCGGTCGAGGCAATCCTGTTGGCAGCGCTCTTCATGAAGTCTGGGAATTGACGCATGCGGCCTCCATCACCGTCCGACTGGTCAGGCCAATCCCAATCCTTCGCCATGCGTCCAACGAAGTCGTGAAAAGGACTCCCTTCGTAACCATCGACGAACGGTTCAATCCCGAACAGCTCGAGCGCCTTCAGCGTTTCGAAAACACCTCCCGACGTGGCTTGCTCGAGCATTTTCGCGATCAACTGTCGCTCAGCCGGTGTCAGCCGCGCCAGCAGCGCGTTGATCTCGTGCTCAGTGCGCAATGATGGGTCCGCCGCATTGGCGGACCTGTTCCAGACGCCCTTTCGGACATTATCTGGACCGACTTGTCCCTGGCCGTTGTGACAAACATCGACCATCTCATCGATGAAGTCGCGATACTTTTTGGGCTTCCTTTCCATCCTGGCAGCTTACACCGGAGATCACTTGAAGTGATAGCCGCAATGGACGAACCACGAGGTTAGATGCCGCGAGGTAACTCTGCGAAGTCCCCGCACAATGGCGGCCTTGAGACGAGCTGGAACGCGCTCTTTGAGAGTTCGAAGCCAGTTC
>DATEPG010000085.1:0-2729 GCA_035273265.1 Polyangiaceae bacterium | reverse complement strand
GCCTCGTCGCGTCAGGGCCGTCAACTCTCGTTGAACAGCAGCATCCAGTTCGATCCTTGGAGCAATGCGCATGACGACCTCCATCGAGGTCGGAGTGTGCCGCATCAATTAAGTTCCACTATTTCAAGCGCACTGCACTAGCGCCAAGTCGGTCAGGCTGGTGGCGACCGAAAGCTGGGTCATTGCGTGGCGATGACGGCGCCAAAGCGCGTACGAACGCAGTGGCACACCGATATCTTCCACGAACAGGTGCGAGAGTCGGCTGTCGGATACGTGAATTCGCGCTGCCATCTGGCTCACCGACAACTTCTGGGTTCCAAACTCCTCAAGCACCGCCAGCATGTCCTCGCGGCGGTTTCTGGATTTGACAACGATGCTCCGCACCTCACCCGCTACACGCTGATCAAACAGAGAAAGCAGCGTGGCTTCATCTGGCTCACAGGGGTTGGCGCCAAGCAAGCATTCTCGCAAGTAGTCTCTGCAACGGTGCAGCGCGTCAGGTCGCAAGAGGCAGATTCCATCCGCGTCAAGAAATCGCCGAATCGAAATAAAGAGCGGGTGTCCTGGCTCCACGTTGATACTTGCGAGTTCACAGCCCACCGCATTCAGCGTACGGACCTTTGAATCTCCGACAGCCACCGCCAAGGCGCGCTCGAGGCGAACGCCGTTTACTGTCAAAGAGAATGGAGACTCGTCCAGCGAAAGAAGAAGGGTCGCCGCAGGTCGGCGAACGGCGCCCGAGACTAGGTTGGGCGTTGTGATGACGATGCTGCGATCAAAGACACTGACACTCGACTCCGGGCAGTAAGGAGAATGCACGGTGAGCGGAGCGCCATCGCGAATCCGCCCCTCACTGCTCGCAGTTCTTTCGGATGCGTCAAGTTCCATTTTTTGAGACCTCTCTTCCAACAAGAATTCCGGCAGAGCGGTTCTATTCCGGTCGATGGGATTCATGTCAAACGCGATGCTAGCTGAAATCCCTCAGCGGCGCGGCGCCCGGCTCGGGCGATGTCGAAGCTCGATCCGACCACTGAAACGCGCTGCGCGCGTCGAGCAAGCATCCGGCGAACCCTTCTCGACGCTATCTCCGTGCTCTGTTGGTTCACGGCGCACGTCTACGCGGCACAGCGAAAGGGCAAGATTGACAGTTGGCTCGGCGGCCTTCTCGAGCGACGAAACGTAACCGTCGCTACTGTTGCCCTGAGCGCCATCGCTATGTCATTGCTGTGCTATGCGACGAAACGGGCCGGGGCGGTTCGAAGAAGCTGCACGAGACGGTGCATGTGCAGGACGTGGTCCCGGTCAGCGTGCCCCGGAACAACTTCCACTTGAAGCCAGGCGGAAAGGCCATCTTGCTGGCGGGCGGGATCGGCGTCACCCCGTTGAAGTCCATGGCGCACCAGTTGGATAGGGCTGGGGTCGACTACGCCCTACACTACTGCGCTAAGGATCTTGAACACACTGCATTCAAGGCGGACCTCGGAGGCCTGACCCACGAAGGCCGCCATCAATACCACTTCGACAACGGCAACCCCGCAAACGGGCTCAACATTGCGGAGCTCCTGCGCGAACGGGATGAGGATACGCATCTCTACTATTGCGGGCCGGCTGGATTCATGAAGGCATGCCCAGCGGCAGCCGAGCACTGGCCGAGCGACACCGTCCATTGCGAGCATTTCAAAGCGCCGGGAGCGGCGCCGAATTCTGCCCCCGGTGTCGCTCCTGGGAGATTCTTGGTAAAGATGCGCAGCAGCGATGAGACCGTCGAAGTGAGGCCGGACCAGTCAATCGTCGAAGCATTGGCGGGAGTTGGTGTGGCCATCGAAACCTCCTGCCAATCCGGCCTTTGCGGATCCTGCAAGGTTCGCTACGTGTCAGGCGACGTGGAGCACAACGACTGCATCCTGAGCGACGAGGACCACGAACAGTATATGATTGCCTGTGTCTCGCGCGCGCGCAGCGGAAGTTGCTTGGTCCTGGACGTTTGAAGCATAGATATCTGCCTGCGACCGCTGTTGATCCATGGCCACGTTCTGTGATCTACCGCGCGAACCAGCGGGCAGACGTCTGCAGTTGGATCAGCGGATCAGCGCGGTGGTGAACCGACGCAACAAGAATCTGGCCGGAGTGGCGCTCGCAAACAAGAACGTATGGATTTGTCTGGGCGCTGGTGGCACACGCCCGTCAGTTCGACGCCGGCTACGTGCGCGCTGTGGCGACCGCCTGAGTAAAGGCAGCGTCAAGGCAGCAACAACGCCGGCTCACGCGCAAGGAGTCTTCCATAGGTGTCCACCCAAGTCCTTGGTGGACACCATCGTCATGGACGCAAGGCGCCAACTCAAGACGGGATCACCGCGCGCTCACGCAACAACAGGGTCAGGGAGGATGAAGCACCGATCGCTCAGGCGATCATGAAGTGATGCCAAGATAGGCAAGACCGTGGTTGGCAAAGGCCACGCCGGACGAGGCACCGGAGTGCGATTATGCGATCGAGGCGTCAACCAGCAAATCCCATCAGGGCCAGCGGCTCAAAAGGCCGCGATCAAAGGCCGGATGTACGGGTGCAATCTTTACCTTCGAGCCGCCGCGGATTGAAAGTTTGGCATAGGGGGCCGCCTAGGTACGTCCGGCAAACTCGTCTTGAATGACGCTCAGGAGCAAAAGATGCTCGTACTTTGTTGACTTCGAGAACCGACGTTTTCGATCGTGTCTCGGATAATGAGAACGGG
>DATEPG010000084.1:0-8682 GCA_035273265.1 Polyangiaceae bacterium | reverse complement strand
AGAGTCGCACCGCCGGCACGATCGACGCGAGCTACAACATCCTGCCGGTGCTCTATCCGTTGCCCTCCGGCACGGACCCGAGCAAGGAGCGCATTCTCGGCTATCAAACCGTGGCAACCGCCCTGGGTCTCGGTCGGCAATTTTTCTTGTCCTCGTCGAAGACCTGGCCGGCCTCGCTGACGGTTGCCACGTCGTACAATTGGCAAGCAAACTTCCCGTTCACGTATCAATTGGACGTGCCAGCCGGCTTGACTCAGGTGCGCGTGGCCTTTCCTGCGCTCGTGACCACGCTCGATTTGCGTGACGATCCGGTTCGCACGCACAAGGGTGTGTACCTGGCGACCACGCTGCAAGTCGCCGACAAGGTGTTCGGCGGAAGTGTCTCCGACCTGAAAATCCAGCCGGAGCTGCGCAGCTACTTTCCGATCACGAAAAAGTCGGTCACGCTCGCCACGCGCGTGACGATGGGCTTTCTGATCCCCAGGGACTACGGCAACACCCTGAAGACCGGCACCGCCGAACGGCAAGAGGCGGTCCTCAATCCAGAAGATCCAGCCGTCATTTCCGATCAGCAAAAGCTGCTGCTGCGCGCGTTCTACTCGGGCGGCCCCAACTCCAACCGCGGCTACCCGCTGCGCGGCGTTGGTCCACACGGCCCGGTCGGCTTCTTGGTACCCACGGGCGTGGACTGCTCGCTCGAGAATCAAACCATCGACCAGCTGAAGTCGACCTGCATTCGTCCACTGGGCGGCTTCACGCTTTGGGAAGCGTCGCTCGAGCTGCGTTTTCCGCTCTCTGGCGCGCTCGGCGCGGTCGCGTTCGCGGACGCGAGTGACGTCTCGCGCGACGTCGGCCATGTTCGCTTCAGTGTGCCCCACCTGACGGTCGGCCCCGGGATCCGTTACCTGACGCCGGTGGGGCCGCTCCGGCTCGATATCGGTTATCGCGTGCCGGGCATGCAGGCGATCGGCCAAAAGGAGCTGTCGATCGCCGAAGGCGGCGGGGACATCGGCACCCTTTTCGGCATCGACTGGTTGCCGGTTGCCGTCAACATCAGCCTGGGAGAAGCGTTTTGAAGCGCAATCCCGAGGCCAAGCCGCGCGCTCCGGGCGCGGCAAACGTCCGAGGCGCGCTTTCAGCGGTCTCAGCGCTCTCGACGCTCTCGACGCTCTCGCGGTTGGGCATCGGCGCCGGGTTGCTCTTGGTGTTCGTCGGCGGTTCCCTGCTCTCGTTCGTGCTCTATGCCAATTTGCCCGCGGGCAGGCGGGTGCTGGCGAGCGGCCTCGAGCGAGTGTTGAAAAGCAGCTTGGAAGGCCGCTTCGAGATCGCCGCCGTCGAGCACATTTCGCTGCGCGATCTGCGCGCACGCGGCATCACCGTCCACGATCCAGATGGGCACCTGGTGCTCTCGGTGAACGCGCTCACGGTCCAGGCCGATCTCCCAGGCCTGCTGCGAAAGCTGCTGCTCGGGACAGGCGTCGTGACCCTGCGCTTCGATCACGCGCGCATCGAACGCGCCGAGGTGTACCTGCTCCCGGGCCCGCACAACGTGCCGACGATCGTCGACGCGTTCACGCCCACGCCCAGCCTGCCCGGCAGCGCGACCAGCGCTTCTGCCACGACGCTCAAGATCTGGTTTCCAGAGATCGAGGTTGGGCACATCTACGGCCGCATGGCTCTCGATGAAGTACCGACGCTCGAGGCCGAGCTTTCATCCGTGCGCGGCGCGGTGGTGGGCAGCTCGGCGCTCACCAGCGTGGATGTCGAGCGCTTTTCGGCGACGGTGCGCGGACTGGGCGGCGCGGATGCGACCGGGGTCGGCAGCGTGCACGTGCGCGCACCCGGCGCAGTTTGGACCTCCTTCGACGGCTATTTCGGGGAGCTGCAGTTCGGCACGGTCGTGCGCGTGGACGGTCCCAAGCTCGACGTTGCGCTCGACGTACCGCGCGCGGAACCGAAAACCGTGCGCGCCTTGTGGGCGGATTACCCGCTGCTCGAGGATTTGGGTGCGCACGTCGAAGCCGTGGGCACCCTGAGTGCAATGCACACGCAAGCCAAGCTATCGCTCGGGCAAGGCTCGCTCACGAGCAGCGGCGAGCTCCGGCTCAGCGAGCGCCCGGGCGCAGATCTCGAGCTGTCTGCGCGTAGCCTGAATCTGCGCGCGCTATGGCCCAGCGCACCCAGTACCGCGCTCGACGCCGATGCCACCCTGGCCGTGTTTCAGTCCGGCGATCAATGGGTCGCGAACGTAGATGGCACGACGCGAGCGACGGAAATCCTGGGCACGCCTCTGCCTCCCATCGACATCACGGGCAGCTACGACGCGAAGGGCTTCGCTGGACACGCGGTCGCGCACGAACCCGGTATCCCGCTTCGGCTGACCTTCGACGTGCATCCGGATGGCTCGATCGACGGCAGCGCCGAAGCCAAGGGCGTGGATCTGAGCCGAGCGCCGCGCTTGCAGCCGTACTTCGACGGCCGCGGGCTGCTCAACCTGCAGCTCAAAGGACGCATCGACAAGGGCCGCTTGGTGAGCCAGGTGAGCGGCGATTTGAACGCCTTTCAGTACGGGCAAGTCACCATCGACTCCAACCAATTCTCGGGCCGCTTGGCGGGACCGCTGAGCGATCCGCAAAAGCTGTCCGTGGCGCTTTCGCTCACTTCGCGGCGCCTACGCGCGGGTGCGTTCGGGTTCGACGATCTGAAAACCGAGCTGCGCGGGCCTGTCACGCGCCCGCTGGTTTCCACCAGCATCAGCAGCCCAAACGGTCCGCAAATCACTGCCAAGGCGACGATCACCCCGCGTCACGTCACTCGCATCGACGATCTCAGCCTGGAAGTTCGGCGCGATCGAGCGGCTCTGAGCGCCACGGTTGCCGAAGTCGACGTGACCGGTGATCGCCTGCGCGTGAGCGGACTGCGCATGGACGGCGCGGGCGGCAAGCTCGATGCTTCGGGTCAGCTCGAGCCGAACCGGGTGACGCTGGTCGCCCACGGCGCGCAGCTCGATTTAGGCAT
The DNA here is from genome assembly GCA_035273265.1 of Polyangiaceae bacterium. GTDB lineage: Bacteria > Myxococcota_A > Polyangia > Polyangiales > Polyangiaceae > PMG-095. Next base: position 5,664 of record DATEPG010000084.1, on the reverse strand, counting down.
GATCGCCCATGCGCTCGGCTTGCCACGTGGTCTGCTCGGCGGCAAAGTGACGCTCGATGCCGACCTCGAGTCGAGCCAGAAGACCCAGCGCGGCAGCTTCGCCGTCCGGCTCGAGCAGGGTGAAACTCAGGGTGTCGCCATTGACTCGCTGGCCTTGACCGGCAAGCTCGACGGCCCAAAGCTCGAGCTGCAAAGCACCGCTCAATTGCGCGATTTCGGGACATTCTCGGGCGAAGCCAAGGCCAATCTGACGGGCAATTTGAGCGATCCGAGCACCTTCGAGCGCGCCACCGGCGTGCTGACGCTCAAGGCCGAGCATGTGCCGTTCGCGCTCTTGAGTTATGTCTTGCCCAAGAGCGCGGGCGTGAACGACGTGCGCGGTGAAGGGAGCGCCACCTTGGTGCTCGATCGGGCGACAGCCGATGCCATCCCCAACCTGTCGTTGGTGGCCAACACCAGCGGGCTGTACGTCGGGCTCACTCCCAATCGAGAGGGTGCCAAACCGCTGGCGTTCAACGGCGTGGACGCGCACGCCGGCTTGAACATCAACGGAGCCAGCGGCGAGACCGATCTGATCTTGAAGCTGGACGACCTGCACGGTCCGCTGGCCTCTGCCACCACGCGCCTGACGATCGACCTGGCTGCCGCACGCGAGCATCCCGAAAGGCTGTGGTCACAGCTGCGCTCGACGCCCCTGGTGGCCAAGGTGCTGATCGACGATCGCGCGCTGGAAAATTTGCCCGCGCCCCTCGTTCCAGAAGGGATCTCGGGCCGGCTGCGCAGCGAGCTATCACTGCGTGGCAGCCTGGATCGTCCGATATTCAGCGACAAAACCGAGCTGTATCGGCTTCGCCTGGGCGAGAGCGAACGGGACAAGGCGGTCGATGTCTGTGCCCAGCTCGACTACGACAAGAGCACAGGCCAATACGGAGCGCGCGGCGAAGTCTTTCTACCCAAGGGCAAGGACGACCAGCGCGCTTGCCAGGGAGGGCGCGTTGCCCAGTTCAGCGCGGGCGGGCAGGCAGCGTGGGACAAACTGATCGACTCGACGCTCAGCGCAGATCCAGCCTGGACAGGGACCGCGGGTCTCTCGCTCGAGGGCATGCCGATCGACATCGTTCCGACCTTCGCCGCAGCCGGCCTCGGCGGCCGCGTGTTCGGCGTGGTGATGTTCGATCGCCGTGAGGCGCTGCCGCAAGTGCGCTCACAGCTAGAGGTGCGCGAGGCCACGCTCACCGGTACTCGGCTCGGAACAGCGGCCGTGCGTGCGCACACCGACGGCCGGGCGCTCTCGGCCGAGCTCGATATCGAGCAGCCCAACTCTGGACCCTCGAGCGGCAGCCAAATCGGTGGCAGGTTGAACGCGGAACTGATGACCGCGATCAATTGGGAGGGCGTGGTGCCGACTCTGGACGATACCCGGCCGATTTCGGCGAATTTGACGGCATCGAACCTCGATGCCGTGCTGCTGACGCCCTTCGTGCAAGACATATTGTCCGAGATCGGCGGCAAGCTCGATACCGCCCTCGAGCTGACCTTGACGCCCAACCTCGAAGCCACGACCGGCGAGCATTGGTCGGGCAGCGTGAAGGGCTCGCTCGACATGCGCGACGGCAACCTGCGGCTCTCACAGCTGGGGCTGCGCCTGCGCAAGGTGCAACTCAGCGCAGAGGCAACCGCGAACGGCAAGTCGACGTTGCTCAAGATCGATTCGTTGAACGCAGCGGCGGAAGGGAACGAGACCAACGTGGCCGCCGCCGGAAACCTGCGCTTCACCGGCCTTCGAGTCGTCAGTGGCAACGCCAATGTCGAGCTTCACGGCGTACCGTTTTTGGTGGAAGGGGTACCTTTGGCCACGCTCGACAGCGGCCGAACGCGCGTTCGTTCGGCAAGAGGCGCAAGCAAGCCGGCCCAAGAAATTCACCGAATCAGCATCGATTTGGAGCGACGGCCCAACGAGATGTTCGTCAAGCTGACCATTCCAGAACTCGAGGCCAAGCTACCGCAGGAAGGCTCGCGCAGCCTGATCACCCTGGGCGAGAACGAAGACATCCTGGTCGCGCAGCCGATCAGGGAACCCGTGCAGGGCGCCGACGGTGAGTCATTGCCTTGGCACATGCGCTTCGATCTCGGCAACGACGTCAAGATCACGCGCGCGGATCTGTCCCTGCCCATCTCCGGTTCGCCAGAAATATTGCTCGGCGAGACGATGCAAATTCAAGGCAACGTCGAGCTGCGTGCGGGTGGGCGACTCAGCCTGCCCGGCCTGGCGCGACCGTTCACGATCGAGAATGGCACGGTCGCTTTCGATGCGGGCGGCGATCCCAAAGATCCACGACTCAAGGTCCGCGCCGTGTGCAAACTCTCGCAGCTCACCGTGTGGGCCACGGTCAACGGCACCTTTCAGAACGCCAAGGTCGTGTTCGAGAGCGACAACCCGACGCTGACCAATCAAGCGCAAATCATGGCCGCCTTGCTCGGTCCGAGCGATAGCACCAACCCAGGGCTCAGCGCCGGTACGGGCTATCTCGGGCAACGACTGCTCGCCAACACGGCATTGTCCCGCCTCGAGCTGAAAGCCGGCAACGAGACCACCGTCGACCAACGCACCTACGCCACCTATTCTGCCGCCTACCCGATCTCCGACGAATTCTGGTTCGAAGGCAGCTACAAGACGCTCCAAGCGCAAGACTTCACTGGCGCCAGCCGCAACGCGTTCAGCGGCACGTTCGACTGGCGATTCAAGCGAAACTGGTCGCTGACGACCGAAATCGGAAACATCGGCGCGGGCGTGAATCTACTCTGGCTCTACCGCTACTAGCGGCTTGCCCGCGGCTTCTAAGGCTTGCGCGCGCTGGCGCAGCCGACATTCAGAGTCAGCTCCAGTTTCCCCTCGGACCAATACTTGTCGATCGCATCGCGCACGTATTCGAGCGGTTTCTTCAAGTCGTTGATCTCGAGCCAGGTGCGGACTTCCGGGACGATCATCAGACGGCTGATCGGATCTTCCATGAACGCACGGCCGCTGTCGAAGCTGAGGTTGGTTTGGCGAATTTCTACGTCGATGTCGTCGAGGCCGGCTTCCTCGAGTTCTTCGGACAGCATTTCGATGCTGGGGCGACCAACCAGGGCAGCTTCGATCGCTTTGGAGAAATCACTGTCGTCGTGCTTCAGGCCGTACTCGCGGAACAGGTCGGCGATCTCCTGGAACGAGCCGCGCAGCGGCATGGCCACCAGCGCTTGCCCGCCGGCACAGAGCAAACGACTGATCTCGCCGAAGAGGAGCGCGCGGTCTTGCGGGCCCGAGATCGGGTGGATCGCGTAGGCGTGGGTGAAATTGCCGCCTTCGAGCTCGAGCGGCAGTTCTTCTGCGAAGCGATACTCGACCGCGACGTCGCCCAATACGGCTGCTTTGTTGCGGGCCAGCTCCAGAGCGGGCAGCGACGAATCGATGCCGACGATATCAACGCCGTCCATCCGCTCGTACAGCTTGAGATCCGGGTAACCCGTGCGGCAACCCAGGTGCGCGATGCGCGCCGAACCCCCGACCAGGATCATCTCCAGCATGAGATCGCCAAACAGCGACAGGTAACGCGGAACCACGAAGGTCTCGAGGATCGCGGCGTCAGCGGGAGTCAGCTTTTCTGAGAAAACCAAGGCGAGTCATGGCTATCAATCTAGAGACACGGACGCAATCCAAACCGCAAATCGGGCACTTTCCGGGAACAAGCGCTGCGCCTGCGGCGTTCTGCTAGTTTGGCGTCTCGCGTGCCCTCTCGAATGGATCCGCTGCTCCGCGGTGCTTTGGCGGTGACCCTGGTCGGCTTGTTGACCCGAGCCGCCGATCTGCGTGCGCGCCCGGCTTCAGGTGGCAGGCACATCAGCCACGCACAGTTGCCGGTCACTCGCAGCGCACAGAGCGAGCCGGGCTTGCCGGCGGCGCCCTGTCCACGCGGCACCCTGCCCGACGGCAACGTGTGTGTCCCGGTGCCCGACCCCGAAGCAGGTCGCCAAGCGCTGGCCGAAGCGCAAAACGAGCACCACGATCGCAGCGGCCGGCTGCGCGTGTACGACCAAATCCCGCGCAGTCCCGAGCGGCCGAAAGACTTTCGCCAATACCGGCTGCCCATCCCGGCGCCGGCCAAGCACGGCTTCGTCGGCAGCGGCTACGACCTCGATCGTCCAGACGCCGAGCAGCGGCGCGGCGCCGAGCTGTCCGCGGTCGGACACGGCGGCGTCGATCTGGCGCAGGCACGCGGCACGCGCGTTTCGCTCGTAAACCTCGAGAATCAAGTCGGCGACGCCGTGGTGCAAGGGGCCGGGCATTTGTTCGGCAACTCGGTGGTCACTTTGCATACCCTGCGCGAAGCCGGCACCCTGCGCGAATACCTGGTCATTTACGGCCACCTCGACAGCATCGCGCCCGGCATCAGCCCAGGACAAACGCTCAAGGCAGACTCCCTGCTCGGCTTCGTGGGTGACTCGGATAGTCCCGGTATCGTGCACCTGCACCTCGAAGTGCGCCGCGCACGTGAAGGCATCGACGCCGCTCACTTGCCGCTCGGTCAGATCACGCAGAACGCGAAGACCGTCGCCTGCGACCCGCGCAACGTCCTCGAATTGCTGCCCTGACTCGCTTGTCCGGAAACCTGGCTACACGACTAGTTTGTAGCCGAAGCCGTACACGGTCAGGATGTGTTCGGGCTTGTCGGGGTGTTTCTCGATTTTTCGGCGCAGTTTGACGATGAAATTGTCGATCGTGCGGTTCGTGGGGTTGGCGTCCACGCCCCAGATCTTGTTCAAGATCTCTTCCCGGCTCACCGGTTGGCCCGCGCGTTCGAACAACATCCGCAACAGTTCGACTTCGTAGAACGAGAGGCTCTCCGGCTGTTTACCGGCGCGCTCCAGGGTGTGGGCGGCCACATTCACCGTCAACTTGCCCAGGTTGAAGGTCGCACTCTCACTCGGGCGGTTGGCGCGGCGGAAGATGGCGCGAATGCGCGCCACGAGCTCTCCGACGCTGAACGGCTTGGTCACGTAGTCGTCCGCGCCGGCGTCTAACCCGCGGATCTTGTCGGCCTCTTGGCTCTTGGCCGTGAGCATGATGATCGGCACGAAGGCGTCGAAGCGCCGCACGTCTTCGCACACTTGGTAGCCGTTTACGTCCGGCAGCATCAGGTCGAGCAAGATCGCGTGCGGATGCTCTTGGCGAGCGAGCAGCGCTCCGTCTTTGCCGTTGCTGGCGGTGACCACGCGAAAGCCCTCGAACTCGAGCGCGTCCTTCAGACCCAGCGTGATGTGCGGCTCGTCGTCGATGACGAGGATGGTCTTTTTGGCTTCCATCCGTGCCCGCGAGTGTACACAAAAAGAGAACGGCGGCGAGCTAGAGCCTAGCCGCCGCCGTGCCTCACTTCTGTCTCTCGGGCTTAGGGTGTGCCCGCGTCGCCCATACCAGATCCGACCGGAGCGCCGATGCACGCGATGAAGGCCACCGCGCCTTTGGCCGGCGTCGGATTCGTGCCGTCATCCACGAAGCGCAGCAGTTGCTGCTGAGTGGCGGGGCAGTTTTTGAGCTGGCCGCCGGTGTCGACGTCCTTGTCCACGTAGCAGTAGCCCGGCGCAGCGACCTGGTTGGTCTGGCATTTGGTCAACTCCGCGCCTTCC
>DATEPG010000083.1:0-11481 GCA_035273265.1 Polyangiaceae bacterium | reverse complement strand
CCTGCTCCGTCGAGCTCTTCGCTGCTGGCCGGCAGGCACGTCAGCCCGGTGCCGCAGTTCGCGCTGTTGTTGCAATCAGCGCCGAGTAAGGGGAGCGCCGTGCTCGCAGCGCCCGCCGCACTCGCAGCGCCCGCCGAACTCGCGCCGCCCGTGGGGAAGGGACTACCCGCGGTGCCGAACAGTCCGGCGCCGGGGTTCCCGGCGTTTCCGTTGTCCTCCTGTCCCGCGCCGCCGATTGCCGCGCTAGCCATTCCGCCACTCGCGGCGGCACCGCCTGCAGCTTGCCCAGCGCTAGCGCTCGTCGCGGAGTCCGTGCCGCTGCAGGCGGCGAGCAACAGCGCGCTGCTCACTATGGCGAGCTGTGCGGCTCCGCGAACGCACTCCAGTAACGGCCTAGCTGTCCGTTCCATAGGCGCAGGATCGACCTGGCCCGCACGCTTGTCCAGCAAGAGTCGGTTGGGGGCCAGAAACAGTTTTCCAGCCCATGTCCGTGGCCAATCAGCGTCGCAAAATTCGAGCTCGTTGTCCGGCTAAGCGCCGTTTTCGTTAATAAGGACAGACCCCTTAGCCGGACAAGACCGTGCTTCTTTGGGGGCGCTCGCGATCCAGCAATGCACCTCGCAATGCGCCGTGTTTCCCGCACTCCGCGTGTGTCAGAGCGCGGTGACGTGGCTGTATCAGAGCGTGGTGACGGTTGCCCAACCGGCGGCAGGCATCGCGAACGAGAACATCTTGCCGCCCGCGGACACGATGGCGGTCTTCGCGGCGCCGGAGTTGTACAGCACCGTCACGATTTTCCCGCCAGGGTTCTTGAACGCCAAAGCCTCGCCGCCAGTGGTCGCAACCACCTTCGCCCCCGGCTCGACGAATTGCGAGAGGTGGCGGAAGACGTGATAGGTCGGAGTGAGCGTCAGCTTCGTACCGTCCACCACGAGCAGCGCGTTCTGCGCCCAATCGCGCGTGGTGTCGTTGCCCTTGCCCACTGGGTCGAGCACCATGTTCCAGGCGCTGTAGGTGCTGACGCCGGCCTTGATCCAATCGCGGATCAGTCCCCAGCTCTCCACGCCGTAGGCCAGATCATTCGGTGCAGACGGCTTGTAGCTGGCCGTTACCCACGGGTAGTTGCCGCACTTGTGCTCGGTTTGCCACATGGGCAGCCCAGAGGCCTTGGCCGCAGCCTCTTTGCCCAACATGCCCCACTGCATGCCGATCGACTTGATGAAACTCTTGGCCGTGGCATCAGCCAGCACCGCGGTGACGATTGCGGGATCCTTGTCGCCGTTGGACATGGTGCCCAGCATGATCGCGGTCTCCGGACTCGCGGTGTTCATCTGCGGGCCCAGGAACTTGCCGACGAAATTCACGAACGTGGCGGTTCCCCACAAACAGGACGGGTAGTTCTGCCCGAAATTAGGCTCGTTTTGCGGAGCGACCGCTTCGATCTTGACGCCCTCTTTGCCGTACTCTTGCACGAACTTCACGAAGTATTTCGCGAGCGCGTCGAGGGTTGCATCATCACTCTTCATGGTGCCACCATCGAAGGGAGAGGATACGTTGCCCGCTTGGAAGGGAGCGCTCTTCATCCACGTAGGCGGGGTCCAAGGGCTGGCCCAGAAGTGGATGCCAGGCCGGATCGCCTGCGCGGCCTTCACGTACGGGAGAAGGAACATCTTGTCTTGTGCGATCGAGAAATTGGCCATCGCGGTGTCGTTGGCCGTTTCGTTCAGCGTGTAGCGGGCAATCGCGTAGTCGCTAGCCCCCATCGGGATGCGACCCAGGGTGAAGCGCGCGCCGTCATCACCGAACAGCAAATTGAGGGCTTTGATACGCTCTGGCTCGCTGAGCATCATCAGGTACTTCCAGCCGAGCTCGTTGAAAGCCCCGCCGAATCCCTCCCACGTCTGAGCCGCACTGGCGTCGTTGACGGTGACGTCGGGCGTACCGGCCGTCACTTCCGTCAACATGCCGTCGGTCTTCCAAAAGGCATTTGCCGCGGAGGTCACCAAACGGGGTAGCGGACCCGCGCCCGCAATGTTCCCAGAACCGGCCGTGCTGCTCGGTGCTCCTGCGCTTGCGCTGGCGCCCCCGGTGCCTGGAGTGCCTGCGGTTGCGTTGCCGGTGCCTGCGGTTGTGTTTCCGGTGCCTGCGGTCGAGTTCGGCGTACCCGCTGTTCCGTTTGGAGTGCCCGCTGTGCCGTTCGCGGCTCCAGCAGTCCCGTTCCCGGCACCTGCGGTTCCTCCCGGGCTCGTCGTGCTGGAGCACGCGGCAACAAGGAACGTCAGGCTAAGCCCGGTAAGCGATACCCAATTGGTCTTCATCACTCCAAGATGCCCGGTCTCATCAAATGTGATCGCGCAAAACGCCGGATCGGCTATTTCTACGCGAAATGGCTCTTAACGGGGCTTCCAGCCGCGCTGTCTCTTTCTGACGCAGCTGGCGGTTCTCGTCGCCGCTATCGCTTTCGAGCAGCGTTTCTACTGGGGACCCTTTGCGCCATCCATGATCCACTGTCGCACAATGGCCGCGTCAGCTGCGCTCACCGTCATTTTGCCATCGGCTGAGGGAGGCATCGGACCCGGGAAGAGCTGGAGAAAATTCCGCGTCCTGGCGTAGTCGGCGGCAGGTCAATCTGGTCGCCGGGGGAACGGTCGGGAGCCATTGGCGCGCTGCTGGTGCCGCGGACTCAAGCATTCGCCTTGAGCGCGACGAACTCGCCCGGATCGTTGATCATCGCGGGGGCTGTCCCGCCGTGCACGAAGTCCTCGGTCTTATCGTACCTACCGAACCGGCTTACCTCCGTTGTGCCATTTTTGGCCGCGAAGCCATCTGCCCCTGCCCGGACGCCCAGCGCGTTCATCAAGTTGCAGAAATATTTGTTGATCGGCGCGTTGGCCAGTGTCGGGTCGGTGCCAGTCGAGTTCGGGTTTGGTTGATCGCAGACCGCTTCGCTATTGCCGCTCGACAGAGTGGCGGAAGCGTCGTCGACGTTCACGGCCCAACCCGTCTTGAAGTAGCCGCCCGCGCTGCCTGCCTGAATGATCGGCAGATTGTTGAGGTTGTGAGCATTGCCGTCGGACATCTGTTGGAACCAGACCGCAGCGCTGTTGTCGAGGGCGGTCGTGCCATTGCTCTCGGGAACGCTTTCCAGCATGCCCAGCAGGTTGGCGAACTTCTGCGCGTAGTAGCCGTCGATCGTCCGCAACATGTCGATCACGCCGGCCAGGCAGCCCCCGATCATGTTCGCGTTGCCGATACGGTGGGAAAGCGTGTGGTTGTCGACCGTGAGGCCCAGCCCCTTGAATACGTATTGTCCAGGGTAGTTCAGAATGATCACCGGACTTTCGTTGCAGATGGCTGCGAGCACTGCGACCGCCGAATAAACATCGGCTCCATCCAGGCTAGCGCTGACTTTTGCGGTGAGCAGATCGCCGTCCGCGGGAGTCAGCTCCGCCGCGTCGACATTCGCCCGCGTGGCGCCGAGCGTCGTAGCGACGGCCTGGCTGCACTGCGCGGAGCCGATCACCTTGCCTGTATCGTCGAGCAGCGCCTTCCACGCCTCTAGCTTCAGCTCGTCCGCGCGGCTCATGTCGAGTCGCTGCAGGCTGTCGAGATCGCCTCTCACGATGTCGATGATGCTCTTGCCGCGAGCGGCCGCGTAGCTATCCGGAGAGAGCGGGGCCCCGTCTTTGAACAGGCCCGTGAGCTTACTGAAGGCTTCGCCAGGGGTACCGAGAGCGGGATACGGTGTTGCGGCACCCGAGTAGGAGAGTCCCGTCATGGGGATCTCCTTGGTATTGCCCACGCGCAGATAGAGGGGCAATCCGCTCGGGCTGAGCTGCTCGGCGATGACGTGATCCAGCGAACGCCCAATCGGCATGGCATAGAACTTCGTCGCTTGGTCGAAGCTGAACGGGTCGTCGCTGTTTGGGCTCACGGGTTGGCAGGTGAAGTACGACCCCGCCACCTGCGTGTGGTTGTCGTTCCCCTGGCCGCGCACGAGCGTTGAGTTCCACTCGTTCATGGCGCGGATGCCGCGAGGGATCAGCAGCTTGTCGACGTAGGGCGAAAGCGGCAGCAGCGTGGTCGACTGCAAGTCCGCTGCACTGAGGGGCCCGTGGGACCGGCTGGGGAAGAAGCGCGTGGTGACGCAGCCATAGTGCGTGAACATCGCAATCAGCCGCCTTGGAGGGAGCGCTCCCGCTGCCTTCGCGCCGCGATCCGAAATGGAGCTGAGCAAGGGCGCCGCCACACAGGCCCCGCCCAGCCCGCGTAGCAAGATTCGTCGGTTCAGCGGCTTGCTCACCGTTCGCCATTTACTAGCTCTCGAGTTGGCCCGGCAGGCGAAGTCCTTCTCACTCGCGCCTGTAGAAATGCGACCCGGGATGAACGTCGGCCACTACCGCTATCCTGTAACTGCCTGTCCCGGATGAAATTGCCAGTTTGCCGGGCCGGCCGGCGACGGTTTCTGCCACTCTGACCTGCGCTTGGTTGGCCCAGTGCCAATGGTACGATGCGGCCGATGCCCAACCCCCCGGGGGACAACGATGACGCCTTGCTGCGCGAGGTGGTGACTCTGCGCGCGCAGGTGGCCGAGCTGCAGCGAGCAGCGGCTCGCCACGTGGAGACAGAGGGGATCTCACTGCCCGAGCGCGAGGAGCTGATGCGCGAGGCCGAGCGCGTCGCGCACCTCGGCACCTGGACGTGGGACATGGGTAGTGGCCGGGTTACCTGGTCAGATGAGCTATTCAGGATCCTGGGCCTGGAACCTGGCAAAGCGACTCCGTCGGTCGAAGCATTTTTTGGCGCGGTGCACCCAGACGACCGCGGACGCGCGCAAGAGACCAATCAGCAGGCTATCGAAGCGGGGGTCTTGCCACTCGTCGACTGCCGCATCGTGCGCCCCGATGGCTCGATTCGCCACACCACGTCGTCGGGGCTGTACCTCTTCGATACCGAGGGTAAGCCGCGCCGGGTGGTGGGTGGCGTGCTCGATCGCACGCAAAGCCTCGAAACAGAGGCCAAACTCCGTCAAACGCTGGCGTTGCTCGAGGAGGCGCAGTGCTTCGCCCGGCTCGGCAGCTGGCGCCTCGACCCTCAGACTGGGGAAACCGACTGGTCTCGCGAATTCTGCCGCATTGCGGGGCTGCCAACGGACGTTACCCCGAGCGTCGAGCTGTTCTTCGAGCGTGTGTTGGAGGAAGACCGAGCGCGCTTTCGGTCACGCTATGAGCAAACGCTGAAGCAGCCCGGTGGGGGCGAAATCGACGGGCGATTGCGCGGTTCGGACGGCCAGGTACGCCACGTTCGACTGCGTGGTGAGCTGTTTCAACTCGCTGATGGGCGCCAAGAGTTGCGCGGGACGATGCTGGACGTCACCGACCAGATCCGGCGGCGTGAAGAGCTCGCCCACGCGCAAAAGATGGAGGCCGTGGGACGGCTCGCGGGTGGCATCGCCCACGACTTCAACAACCTGCTGACGGCGATCACGGGCAATCTGGAACTCTTGGCAGAGCGGATTGGACGAGCTCAAGAGCTGGATGACTCCCTGGCGGCGCTGGCTTCCGCAGCCGGCCTCACCCGGCGTTTGCTGGCTTTTGGTCGCAAGGCGCAACTGTCGCTCGAGCTCGTCGACCCCAACGAGCTGATCCGCTCGACGATGGCACTCATGCAGCGCTTGGTGGGTGACGAGGTGCGGCTCGAGACCGAGCTCGCGCCGAACCTGCCAGGTGTCTATGTCGATCTGCTCGAGATCGAGCGCGCCCTGGTCAATCTGGTGATCAACGCCCGCGACGTCATGCCCAATGGTGGAGTGGTGCGGATCGCTTCTCGCGAGCGTCAGGTAGACAGCGTGGGATTCGTCGAGCTCTCCGTAGCGGACGAGGGCCCAGGCATCAGCGAGCTAGATCTGCCGCACATCTTCGAGCCGTTTTACACGACGCATCAGGATTCCGGGGGCACCGGGCTCGGGCTGGCGACCGTGCTGGGCACCGCGGAACAGCACGGCGGGACCGTACACGTGGAGCCAGGGGCGGCGGGTGGTTCGGTTTTCAACATCTTGCTGCCCATCGCCAGGTCCGCAGTCGAAACGTTTCGCGATGCCGGAACCGCGGAAATCCAGGCCAGCGGCGCGAGCACGAAACCTCCTCAGGCCTCGCGCGTGCTTCAGCTCTTGGTCGTGGACGACGAGCCCATGATCGCCAACGTGACAGGGCGCCTGCTTGCCTCGCGAGGGCACCAAGTTCGGATCGCGAGCGAGCCCAAGGCTGCGCTTGCGATCTGGGCCGAGCATGGTAGCGCCATGGATCTGGTGATTTGCGACGTCGCCATGGCGCAGATGCGAGGCCCGGAACTGATCGCGCGCTTGGCAGAGGTCGGAGCCGTGCCGCGCGTGCTCTTCATCACCGGCTACAGTGAAGAGGCCACGCGCTCCGAACTCGGACACCCAGTGCTGGCAAAACCCTTCACCGCGACGGCGCTGTGGAAGGCCGTCAGTGAGCTTTCGAACCGCAAGCCGCGGTGACACTGGCGCCCGGCCGATTAGCGCAACCGAGCGAGCGCCAGCGCGTCCGCGCCTGCCGCAAATCTGAGCTCTCCCGACGTGTCATTGGCGGCGCGCCACACGCCTTCGGCCACGTCGGCCTCGGTCGTCAGCGCCGTCGATCCTTGGCCGAGCGTGGCGAACATGCGTTGCGCCAGCGGCGCGTATGGCTCCGGGATCAGCCCTTCCAGCCGCGAGCCCGAGTTTTTGGCGAAGGCGGTGCTGGGCCCATAGCCGGGCTCGACCAGCTTTACCCGCACCTCGAACTCGGCCAGCTCGAATGCCAGCGAGCCCGTGAAGCCCTCGATGGCCATCTTGCTCGCGGTATACGCGGCGACCAGCGGCATGGGTGCGAGCGTCGCGCTCGAGGTCACGTTCACGACCACGCCCGAACGGCGCGCGCGCAGCTGCGGAAGCACCGCTTGCGTCATCGCCATCACCCCGAAAGTATTGGTCTCGAAGACCTCGCGCACGGTGGTCATCGGTGTCACTTCGAAGGCACCAAACAATCCGATGCCGGCGTTGTTGACCAGCACGTCGATCGCTCCGCTCGCCTCCAACACGCCCGCGATGCTCGCCGGCTGGGTGACATCGAGCGGCAGCACGCGCATCCGCTCCGAGCGAGGTAAGAGGTCCGCGCGCGGGGTCCGCATGGTGGCGATCACATGCCAGCCCTGCGCGTGGAAGTGGCGCGCGGTCTCGAGGCCATAGCCAGAGGAGCAACCAGTAATCAGAACGGTTTTCATGGGATTGGGTATAGGGAGCCCAGGCTGGACTCTCAATCGCTAGAAGTCCGGTTTTTGTTTGCTAGAGTCCGGCCATGGGCGATCCATTGTCGGAGATCATCACGTTACTTCAACCCCGCGCCGTGTTCGCCAAGCGCATCAGTGGCGCGGGGCCTTGGGCTGTCCGCTATTCGCGCTTCGACCAGCCGAGCTTTGCGGCCGTACTCCAAGGTAGCTGTCGCCTGGCCGTCGACGGCCAGCGCGGCTTGATCCTGCAGGCTGGCGACTTCGTCCTGTTGCCGGCGACGCCTGGCTTCACCTTGTCGGGTTTCGAAGCCGTCGAGCCCGAGTGCATCGACCCCAAGCTGGTCTCCGCAGCGACTGGAGAGGTGCGCCACGGCAGGCGAGGGGGCCGTCCCGATTGTACGATACTCGGTGGCTACTTCGTCTTCGACTCGCCCGATCAAGCGCTCCTGGTCTCGCTCCTGCCCGGTCTCTTTCACGTGCGAGGGGTCGACCGGCTCTCCACTTTGGTGTGGCTGGTCGCGGATGAATCGAGCGAGCGGAGGTCGGGCCGCGAGCTCGTTCTGTCGCGCCTGGTCGAGATCTTGTTGATCGAGGCCCTGCGCGCGGCGCCGGCGGAGGACACACCTCCCGGACTATTGCGCGGGCTTTCCGACGCACGGCTCGCGCCCGCACTTCGGCGAATGCACGGCCAGCTCGCCCGTTCCTGGACCGTACCCCAGCTGGCCAAGGCGGCCGCGCTTTCACGCTCCACGTTCTTCGAGCGCTTCACGCGAAATGTCGGGCTGCCGCCGATGGAATACCTGCTGGCCTGGCGCATGGCCGTCGCCAAGGACCTGCTTCGCCGTCACGAACTCGGCATCCAAGAAGTCGCCCAGCGCGTCGGCTACGGCTCGGCCAGCGCTTTCAGCACGGCCTTCAGCCGTCATGTCGGAGCGCCCCCCGGTCGCTACCAACGTGCAGGTTAGGGCCTGTGCCCGCATTGCTGGGGCACGTTTACGGGAGGACCTGAAGTCAGGGCCAGACCCTAGGGCCTGTGCCCGCACTTGGCAAAGGTGCGCCTAAGGGCTCGTTCAGTAGCGCGGGTCGTTGAAGGTGACGTCGAAGCCCGTGCTCGCGCCGGGTGGGTGCAGCACGTTTACGGTGCAAGTCGTTTGCTTGCCGCTCACATGGGTCGTCACATCCGCGACGCGCCAGAGCGCGCCGATCCCCACGATACCACTCGTACCGCTGAAGTTCGTCAGGCTGTCGGGTGCGGCGCCGATGGTCGCCGCGCGGCGGCCGTCACAGTACACATTGACCAACGGATGGGCTGCAATGCCGGTGAAGTTGGAGACCATGATGCGGAAGGTTTCACTGTCCTTCGGCGCGTCCACGTTGATGTTCTCGGGAGCGCCCGAGGCCTCGATCAGGTTGTTGTCGATGTCGAGGCGGGGGCTCGCGCAATAGCCGAGAGTCTGCCAAGTTGGCCCCTGTAGGGTGTTTTGACAGAGCGAGAGTGGGCTATTGGGGTATCCCCAGTTGGCACGCATGACCGGCTGCGAAGGCATGACGTCTTGGGGCCTCAGGTTCGCCTCGCAGTTTGCCCAGCTGCATTGATCGAGTGCGGTCCCGGACTGTGTGGGTCCAGTGAACCACGGGGTCAGGTGACCCGGCTGCTTGAGGTACAGGTCGAGGTCCTGCGTTGCGCTTTCCGGGTAGCACATCTCGATGCGCAACCCGGGGCCTTCGATGTGCACGATCCAGGAGCAGGTGAAGGGCGCTCCGCTGGCCGGCGTGACGGTCATCGTGACCGTGTAGTCGCCGCTCAGCTTGGGTGTAAATGTCGCGCTCTCGGCGTTCGCTCCGCTCAACGTGAAGCTCGGTGAGTTCGGGGTCAGCGCGTCACACGGGCCGCCCTGAATCGTCCAGGACCAAGCCGTGACGGCTTCCGTGAAGAAGTCGCGTCCGTGAAGTTCGTAGGCTGTGAGCGGCGTTCCGCTCGGCGTCCTCGGGTCATTGGGTCCGGGACACGTCCACTTCGGCGTACAGCCGTCGAGATCGTCGCTGCAGCCGTTGCAATCGTTGTCGAGTCCGTCGCACAGCTCTGCGTCGGGTCGAATGCCGCCCGTGCAATCGCCCCAGTAAGGCGCAAATTCGATGCCGCGCAGGCAAGTCTGTGCACCGTCGACGCACGCGCCCACGCCGCGGCGTGCGGGGGCCCCGAGGAAGCAAGGCTGTACCGCGCCGGGCGTGCACGGACAGCCTTCGTCGATCGCGCCATCACAATCGTCGTCGACGCCGTTGCACTGCGTTTCCATCCCGCCCTCGAGCGCATTGCCGCAACCAGGGGCGACCAGCTTCGGCGCGAGGCAGTGGTTGCTCCCGCCGCCCACACCACTGTTGTAGTCCACCTGGGACGGGCCGCCGCCCATCAGCACCAAGTTCGGGCCGTGACCGCCGCCGGTCGCACACGACGCTGGCGTGGTGCAGCTGGAGTTGCCTGCCGCGCCGCCTGATCCAAAAGCACTGCCCGCAGTGGCATCCCCACCAGTTCCCGCCAAGACAGACGGCGAGCCGCTGACGCCGTTGCTCGATGTGCACGCCGGGCCCATCCCGAGCACGCCCGCCAGAGCAATCGACGGCAAACTTCGTCGAAACCAGGAAGTCCCGATGCGTGAGCCAATGACTAGCCTACTCATAACGCTCTTCCCCTGCTCCTCGCATAGCTAGCTTGCCTTCGCGCTGGTCGCGAGCGCGAACGAACCGTGTCCGGCCCGATCGCCTAACAGGCCCAGGCCATTGATACCCTTTTGACCCCGCTGTTGTGTTCTAGTTGAATAAGTGTAGCAGCGCTGTATCGCTCGAGCGGGGGCGCGAACACGTCGCCGATGAGCTAGATCGGGCGCGTGAAGCGGGCGTGCATCGTGGGAAGCTCGGATGGGATTGGCCTGGCGACTGCGCGACGACTGCTCGATGACGGCTGGCAAGTCACCGGCGTGTCGCGCAGCGATAGCCCGATCGTGCACCCACAATATGCACATTTTCGAAGCGATGTAGCGACGCCCGAGTACCGCGAGCTGCTACGCGGCCTCTCGCACCCGGCGTTCGACTCGGTCATCTACTGCGTCGGGATTGGCGAACCCCTGGCCCTCGACCAACTCGAACGCGAAACGCACGTGTTCGAGGTCAACCTGCTCGCGGCGGTGGCAACCGCGGGCATCGTTTTGCCCTCGATGGTGGCCGCCGGTCGTGGTCACCTGATCGTGCTCTCGAGCCTCGCCGACGGGCTCGTGTCGCCCGAATATCCCAGCTACAACGCGTCGAAGGCGGGCCTGTCGTCGTACTTCTCTGGGCTGGCCGCCGCGCTGCGTTCGACCGGCGTGAGCGTGAGCCAAATCCGCTTTGGATTCGTGGACACCAAAATGGCCAAATCCAGCGTGAAGCCCTTCATGATCACGCGCGAAGCGGCGGCCAACGTCGTCGCACGCACCCTTCGCAGCGGCTCACGGCGAGTGAGTTTTCCGCTGCGAATGGCGCTGCTCGTGGCCGTACTCCGCTGCTTTCAAGGGGCGCAACGGCTGTGGTCGCGCTGATCCTCGATGGGCTCTCGACGACTAAGGTGGAGTCAGTGTGACGTTTGCCACGTTGAAGTCGGCGCTTCCCACGCCGCCGCCCACTTCGAGCAAGATCTGAGCTTGGTCAATCTTGCCGAGCGGCAGGCCATTCGCTTCCCAGGCCTTGAAGTGTTCGCTAACCGAGATGTGCCCGCAGTCGCGGCCTGTCTTCCGGATGCTGTAGTACTGGTCCCACGTAGCCTGGCTGCCGCACTTGGAGCCGCCAGTGCCGTTCGTGGTGCGCTTGTAGAAGATGTACAGCCCGCCGTCGATCATCGTATCCGGGCCCATCTTGGTGGTCATGCCCGGATTGAACGGCATCGGTTTGTAGGATTGATCCACGATGTAAAATTCGACACACGGCGAGAGCGACCAGCCGTAAATACCGATGAATGAATAGTCGCCGGCGGTGCCGTTTTTCTTGACGGAGAATTGCGCCGCAATCGTGCCCAACTCCTGGTGGGTCTTGGTGCCGTTCCATTGCAGGCCGATGCGAGCCAGAAAATCCCCGGAGTCATTCCAAGTGCCGGTGAACGCCGGAGTGTCGTAGGTGGTAATCGAGCCCGGTTTGCTGGGCATGTTCGACCAGATGGTCCAG
>DATEPG010000082.1:0-6460 GCA_035273265.1 Polyangiaceae bacterium | reverse complement strand
AGACCGCTTCGATCACCAAATCGACGGCATCGAAGCCCTCGTAACCGGTCGTGGCGGTAACGCGAGCCATCTTCAGATCTCGTTCGGTCGCTGTCAGGCGGCCAGTCTTCACCCGCCCGTCCAAGAGCTCGCGCACCGCCTTCAGCCCTCGGCCGAGCGCGGCTTCGTCGCGGTCTTTGAGACGCACCTCTAGCTCGGCCAGGGCAGACGTCAGATAGGCAATCCCTGCGCCCATCAGGCCCGCTCCGAGAGTTGCCACTCGCCTGATGGGGCGCGCTTCGACGCCGGTCGCGTCGAGGCCGGAGTCCTTCTTCAGCTCGGTGCTAGCGAAGAACACGTGCATCAGCGCACGCGCCGTTTCGCTCAGCAAAAGCTCACCGAAAGCGCTCGCCTCCGCTTCCAGGCCGCGCGCAAGACCTTCAGCCAGACCGAGCTTCACCACTTCGAGGATGCGCTCGGGAGCCGGGTAATTCCCGTGCGTCTCGAGTCTGACTTGCCTTCGGGCTCGTTCGAAGAGCAATTTGCGACCAACCGGATTTTCGGCCAGCACAAACTCCTTCAGCTCCGCCTTGTGGAACCAGCGGCCCAGGCGCGACTTTCGGGCGGGCGGTTGCACGGCACGCGCCAGCGCCAAGCGCACCGCGACTTCGAGCAAGATGGCGCCCGGCACGAGCTCGTCGATCAGCCCCATGCGCAAAGCGCGTCGGCCGTCGATTTGCTTGCCGGTCAGCAGCAAATCGAGCGCGTTCTCGATACCAACCAGGCGCGGCAAGCGCTGCGTGCCGCCCAGCCCGGGCAGCACGCCCAGTTGCACTTCAGGCAAGCCGAGCTTCGTCTTCGAATCGCTGCTGGCCACGCGCGCCGAGCAAGCCAGCGCGAGTTCGAGCCCACCTCCCAAACAAGCACCGTGAACGGCGGCCACGACCGGAACAGGAAAGCATGCGAGGCTGCTCAGCGCACGTTGACCAGCCCGCGACAGCTCGCTCGCCTGCTCCGCGCTCGCGGCCGCGCGCAGCAGGTGAATGTCCGCCCCGGCGATGAAGCTGTCCGGCTTACCCGAGGTAAAAACGAGCGCCTTCAGCGCGGGCTCCAGCGCCAGACGCGACAGCAGCCCCGAGAACTCCTCGGCAAAGCCGGCCTGGAGCGTGTTCAGGGACTCGCCGAGCACGTCGAAGCGGATGATGGCGACACCGTCGGAACGCAGCTCCACCAATAGCGATGGCGTCGAGTACTCGTTCGGCACTAGCTCGCCTCCAAAACCATGGCGGCCCCGAGCCCACCGGCCGCGCACGCGGTGCACAGCGCGTATTGCCCACCGCGACGACGCAGCTCACGCAGCACCTGCGAGATCTGGCGCGCGCCAGTGGCTGCAAAGGGATGGCCGAGGGCGATCGAGCCGCCAGAGACGTTCAGCTTGTCCCAATCGACTCGGCCGATGCGCTTGTCGCGGCCAAGCTTCTGCTGAGCGAAGGTGTCGCTCTCGAAAGCTTGAACGTTGCTCAGCACCTGAGCCGAGAACGCCTCGTGCATGTCGATCAAGTCCATGTTCTTGAGCTTCAGCTCAGCGCGATCGAGCGCCAACGGTGCGGCGTACGCGGGGCCCATCAACAATTGTTCCGCTGGGTCGACCGCGGCAAAGGCGTAGCTGCGCAGGTAGCCGAGCGCTGTGAAACCCAGGGTTTTGGCCTTCTTTTCAGTCATCAGCAAGAGCGCACTCGCGCCATCCGTGAGCGGGGAACTGTTGCCTGCAGTCACTGAGCCGTACTGACGGTCGAACACGGGTTTGAGCTTGGCGTAGGCCTCGAGCTCCGAATCCTTTCGAACCAAATTGTCTGCCTCGAAGGGCTCATAGCCCGGCGGTACGAACACCGACATCACCTCTTCGCGAAGGCGTCCGTCCGCCCACGCTTGCGCCGCGAGCGTGTGACTGCGATGCGCGAATGCGTCTTGGTCGGCACGCGAAATGCCGTTTTCCTTAGCCATCTTCTCCGCGCTTTCACCCATGGTGAGACCAGTAGAGGGTTCTTTGAGCGCGGGCGGGATCGGTAGCAGGTCGGCCGTACCAATGCTGGCGAACGCACGCAGCTTCTCACCGAGCGAACGCGCCTGGCTGGCCTTGACCAGAGCGGTACTGAGACGCTTGCTCACGGCCATTGGCACATCACTGGCGCTATCAGCGCCGCCGGCAATGCCGCAGTCGATGACACCGGCCATAATCGACTCGGCGACGTTCACGGCCGCCTGGTAGCTAGTGGCACACGCGCGAGCCACACTGTAGGCCTCGATGGACCGCGGCATGCCGGTGCCGAGCACTATTTCCCGTGCGATATTGGGCACGCTCAACGACGGGATCACCTGGCCGTAAACGACCTGCTCGACCTGACGTGGCTCGAGACCCGTGCGTTGCAAGAGCTCCGCGACCACGATTTTTCCCAGATCGAGTGCGCTCAGGCCCCGGTAGGCCGAACCCTGCTTGGCGAACGGGGTGCGTAAGCCGGAGACGATCGCCACGCGCCGATCAGCGTTGGACTTTGCCATGAGCCTCCGAGGATTTAAGGCCCATGACGCGACGTGTCAAGGCGCTCGACTGCGCTCGATGCGCCCGACCCCGCAGCGAGCGGTATCGAGCACATCGAGCACCCGCTCAGCGCGAACTGTTAGAGGCCCTCCCGTTGTGTTCCGAGTGGGACTCCGCCGAAGGCGTCACGCTCTTCATGACGCCGCTGGCCGAGTGGGACGGGCGAATGGTGTCGAATCGAACACGAACGCTTACCCGCGTACCGGTCAATTCATCACACAATGTGCCGGCGAGTGCGAACAATTGCTGACGAACGGCGTCACCCGCCGTCAGGTCGGAGGCGAGCACGAGTTCGCCGCGTTGCTTTTTCAACATTGCCCGCAAAAGAGCAGCGCAAATCGCTTCGCGTGCGGCGATACTCGCCGCGTCGAGTGCGCCGTTGCTCACCAACAGCCCGGCGTGAATGGCCGTATCCCGCGCGCCGACCTCGTCCATCTTGCGACTGATGCGGTGTGCGAATGACGATGGCGTTTCATCCGACGATTGCACGACGACCATCGAATTTGGTGCTTGTGCTTGGTACTCCACGAGCCACGGCGGCCACGTTGACCCGAGCTCGAGAACGACCACCGAAAGCAGTGTTTCGTCCGTTTGTTCCATATCTTCCCTCCGCGTGGCCTCTCGGCCCCGCGCCTCTGTGTCACGCTAAATTGCTGAACCCTGGGCTATTTGCCCAAGCCTCTACGTATGGGTCTTGCTTCGGTCGAGTTCCAAAACGGACTCGAAGAAATAGTTTCCCAACGTACCCAGTAGGAGATGCCTCCAATTTTTTGGATTCGTCAACCCTGAACGCTCCTCGCGTATAGCCAGGCGCAAATGATGTCAAGTCCACGGCCGCGCAGACTGACCTACACGCGACTTGTACGCGACTTGGCAGCCCGCGCGCCACGGGTGGCGCTGCATGCAGCGCGCGCCCGAGCCCCGCCGGATCAGTAGCCGAAGTCGGGCGTGCTGGGTTTTGTTACTGGGGCACGCGTAGGCGCGCTCTTTGCAGTCCGCGGACTAGGCAGGCGAGGCGGACTCGCGACCCGCGCGGCGGCCTGCGGTGAGGCGAATTTCGCGGCGCTCGACGCAGGCTCTGCGGTTGGCGCCGCAGGCGCCGCAGGCGCCGCAACGGGCGGCGCTGGGCTCGCAATCAGTGGCGCTTCCGCCGGCGTTGCCGTCAGTGAAGGCTGCGGCGCGGGGGCCACCGCAGCGGCGGAACTCTCCACGGCCGACGGTTTATTGTGCAGCGCGTAAGCAGCGTACGCGCCGCCGCCGAGCACCAATACGCCAATCCCGAGCGCGGCGGCAATTGCGGGAGCCGCGCTTTTTTTCGGTGCGAGCGGCGCCGCGCCGGGCTGAGACGTAGCCCAGGTGCCGGCGGTCTTCTGGCCCGCAACCGAGACGCTGGCGTCGCTGATCGATGCCATCGAGCCACGCGCGCCCGAAGGCAGGTGACTCGCATGAGACGTATCCGTGATGGTCGGCAACGCCACCGACTTGCCACTGGCGGCCCATGCGTCGATCGCTTGAATCAATTCCGCAGTGCTCTGAAAGCGCTGCGACACGTCGCGAGCCATCGCTTTGGAAACGATGCTGGCAAACGCTGGATCCAGATCCGGTACGATTGACTGCTGCGGCGGCACGACGTCCAAAACGATCTTGAACATCAATTGGTTGAAGGTACCGGCGTCGAACGGAACGCGCCCGGTGACGGCCTCGAACATGATCACGCCCAACGAGTAAACGTCACTGCGCGCGTCTGCTTCACCGCTGCCGCTCGCTTGCTCGGGTGACATGTAATAAGGCGTGCCCATCACGGCGCCGGTTCGCGTCATCTTCATGCCGTCACCGCTGAGCGGTGAGAATTTGGAGATGCCGAAGTCGATGATCTTGACGAAGTCCTTCTGCCCCGCCTTCTCGCGCAAGATGAAAATGTTATCGGGCTTCAGGTCGCGATGAATGATGCCCACGGCGTGCGCTGCGCCCAACCCGACCAAGACCTGGCGCATGAGCGGCGCGAGTTCGTGCGGCATGAGCCGACCGCGATGCTTGATCCGAGACGAGAGCGGCTCGCCGTCCAAGAACTCCATGATGATGAAGCGATCACCGTCCGGCAGGTTGCCCAGATCGAGCACCTCCAGGATATGGTCGTTGCCGATACGACCGGCGGCCTGCGCTTCGCGCTCGAAGCGCTGCATCACGTCACTGTTACCGGCAAACGCGGCGTGCAGCACCTTGATCGCCACGCGACGATTGATGCGTACGTTCTCGCCTTCGAAGACGGCGCCCATGCCGCCCTCCCCGATCATCTTCACGATGCGATACTTGTTGTCTAAGAGCTGACCGACTTCGAGCGACATCGCGGAGTATCCCTCCCGGAGGGCCCGGATAACGGGCTTCTCCAACTATACGACCAAGCTCGGGATCAGCCCCCCACAATTGTCCAAACGCCGGCAGCCGATTCAGCGCGCGTCTACCGAGCCTCGCTCAGGCGACGCGGCGTACAGCGTCCTTCACTGGCGCCTGCGCGGCGGCAGCGTTCGGGCGCGACTTGGGATCCACGGCGGCGTCATTGGTGAGCGCCAACACGGGTTGACCGAAGCTGAGCTTCACTTCAACCCCGGCGCTCTGCCACTGGCGCGTGATTTCGGCGAGCAGGGTCGACAAACCGGGCCTAGATCGAGCGTCATTTCGATCGCAGGCTACGAAGGAGAGGCTGCCACCACCGGCTCGGCTGAGTGCACTGGCCAAGCTACGCGCGAGCTCGGCTCGCCCACCTTGTGCGTCAGCATCGATGCGTTCACTACAGGCGACCACCACACTCGCCAATCCAACTCCACTGGAGAACGAACAGCTCAGTTGCTCGGCCACACGAAGCGCGAATACGGCAGGCGACTCGGTATCGTCCTGCGCCAACACTCGGCGCGCTTTTGCGTTGCGCGATGCCTCGATCTCCAACGTTGGCCATTCGGCTCCGAGTTCCACGACGATTAGCAGC
Source organism: Polyangiaceae bacterium (assembly GCA_035273265.1). Taxonomy (GTDB): domain Bacteria; phylum Myxococcota_A; class Polyangia; order Polyangiales; family Polyangiaceae; genus PMG-095. The sequence goes on along the minus strand of DATEPG010000082.1, from coordinate 899 downwards.
CCCTCGGACGAGGTAAGTTTTTGCATTGAAGGTCTCGGTCTATAGCCGTTTTACCCAACAAATCTCGCAAAGTTTCCTCGGTTTGGCCAAATTTCGGGGTAGCTTTTGCCATTCTGGCCACTTTTGTCTCATCTAGACCTACCTCGCGCGCCGCCGATCGCCTTTTATTGGGAAATTTGGCGTACTACTGTCGAGCAGTGTTGGGCGTTGCCTCGCGCAAGCTGGCTTTGCCGCGCTGTTCCGGGCACGCGCTTCACCGCGTGTGCGATGGCCACGGTGCGCTCGCGACGAGTGCACCGTGATCGATCGAACAGGAAACTGCGGCGGCGCGGCAGCCGCTGGCAAGTGCTAGTGGTGGCCGACGAATCAGATGTGAATCGCGCGCCCTGACACGGCAAATGCGGCCTCTTTGACGATTTCGGCGAGCGTCGGATGGGCGTGCGAAGTGCGCGCAATATCCTCCGACGTGGCACCGAACTCGATCGCCGCCACCGCTTCTGCGATCAAGTCGCCCGCGTGTGCACCGAGGATGTGCACGCCCAAGATGCGATCCGTCTCTCGGTGGGCCAGGATCTTGACGCGGCCTTCCGTGGCACCCAGCGCGCGAGCTCGGCCGTTGGCGAGGAACGGAAACACGCCCTTCTTGTACGGCACGTTGAGCGACTTGAGCTCGTCCTCGGTCTTGCCCACCGAGGCGATTTCCGGGTGGGTGTAAACCACGCCCGGGATGGCGTCGTAGTTCACGTGGCCGTAGCCGGTCACGATCTGCTCGACACAGGCAATGCCCTCTTCCTCGGCCTTGTGCGCCAGCATTGGTCCGCGCACGACGTCGCCGATGGCGTAGAAACCGGCAACGTAGGTGCGAAAGTGATCGTCGATCGGGATTCGCCCGCGCGGAT
>DATEPG010000081.1:0-10238 GCA_035273265.1 Polyangiaceae bacterium | reverse complement strand
TTCGATCGACTGCTGCACCTGCGTGCCGGCCTGAACCTGCAAATCGACTTCTTTCGGCTCGTAGCCTTCGGCGGTGAGCGTCAGCTTGTGGGGGCCCGGGCTGAGCTTCAGTACGGCCGGCAAAGGGCCGGGCTGGGGAGCGCCGTCGACGAGCAACACGGCGCCTGGCGCGGTCGTGCTCACCGTGACCTGTCCGACCAGCGAGGCTTTCAGCGCGGCCAGGCGCGAGTGCGCGTCAGCCAGCTTGTCTTCGCCGATCTTGCTAGCGGTCGGATCGGCAAGCAGGGCCTCGTAGCCCTTGATCGCTTCGTCCGACTTTCCGCTTTGATCGAGTGATTTGCTGGCCCAATAGGAGGCGTGCGGGGAGGGGATCAGCTCGTTGGCTTTGGAGTAGCCGGTGTAGGCAGCGCTATAGTCGCCAGCGGCATAGGCCTTTTCGCCCTCGCCGTAGGCCTTGCGAGCTTGGTCTTTGGTCTTTTTGTCGGGGCCTGCGGGCGCTTTCGCGGCCGTCGTCGTGGCGGTGGCTTTCGCTGGGGGCGGGGCCTTGGCGGTCGGCGCTGCCTTGGCAGCGGCCGGCTTGGCCGGGTCAGCCGCATGGGCGGTCGACGCAAAACCGGTGACGCCCAGGGCGCTGATGGCGGCCACGAGGGCAAGTTGGGAAAACGGCGCAAAACGAGTGAAACGTCGCATGAAAATGCCTCCGCCGCCTGGGAGCCCAGCGCGGCCTGCGGAGGGTAATCCGCTATGGATGCTCCGTACAAGCCCCTCCGCTTTGCCATGGAGGCGGATTTTCGATTCGCCGAGCGAGATCGCAACCGAGAAGGCGGAACGCCAGCTGGTTTCGCTATATTGTGGCGAGGGGCTCAGTCAGGGGCCCACGCCACTCGATGAACGAAGACCTGCCCAACGAAGCCGTGCTCGAACCTGCTTCGGGTTTGCTCGGCGATCCGCCGAGCAAACTCAGTCTCGAGCGACCGAGCAACAGCTCCTTGCCGCCACCCGAATGGCAGCGGCGGGAAGGGCAGCACTCCGAGGCTTCGCTGGCGCTGCAGCGGTACGAGCTCGACATGCCCGTGCCACATCGGGTTGGGCCGCGCGCGGAGCTCGCCACGCTGAGCGCACGCCTGACCGCCGCCAGTGCCGCGGGTGACGGTGAACGAGAGCGCGTCGCGGCTTCGTCACTTTCGCGCGCGTTGGCCGCGCGCGGCACGGAGCTCGAGTCGGCTACCCGCTATGCGCGGCGCTCGCTGCTGATCGCCGAAGATCCGGGGCTGCGTGAAGAGTTGGCCGGCTGGTTCGCGAGCCTCGGCGAGCCGTCGCTGGCTGCCAACACACTGCGCCCGCTGCTCAACGGTAAGAGCGGGTCAGACGCGGCGCTGTTGCACATGCGCTTGGCCGTGCTCTTGGGGCGAGCCGGAGATGCCGAGGGACAGCGCGATTCGTTGACCCACGCCGCAACCGAAAATCCAGCTGAATCCCAGGCCCTAGAGCTGCTCGGCGCGCTCGGTGCTTGGGCTCCGCAAGTGATGTCGGGGCCGGCGGCCGCGCATGCTTATCTCGAAGCCGCGGAGCGTCGTGATCGTTCGGGCGAGCGAGCGAGCGCGTTCGAGAACCTGCTCCGCGCCTACGAGATGGCGCCAGAATCGGCGCCGGCCGCAAGTCGTTTGGCTCACGTGCTGACCTTGCGCAGCCGTCCCGGCGCGGCCGACGAAGTGTACCGTGAACACGCGCGCGCGCTGGGCGACGAGGGCCAACTGGTGCACCGGCAGCGGATGCGCACTGCGATTGGCGAGGGGGACTTGCCGCGCGCGTTGGGTGCGGCATTCGACGCCCAGAGCGATGCCAAAATCGATGCCAAGAGCGTGCTGGCGGCGATCGAGCGCAAAGACGGCGCACCGCTCGCAAACGAGAGCGGCTTCGACGAGCTGCTCGAACGGGCGGGATTACACGAGCTGTTTGCGGCGCGTCTCGAACTGGCCTGCGATCTGCTGACGGGTAGCGAGCTGGCGGGCGCCAGTCTGGCTCTGGGTCGCCTGTATGCAGGACCCTTGGGGCGCCCGGATCGAGCCGTGGAAGCCTGGATCGAGGCGTTGGTCGCCGATCCCGGCAACGCCGAGGCCAAGAGCTTACTGCGCAACCACGCCAGCACTTCACGCGATCACGCGCCGCTGCTCGAGGCATTGATTCGCATCGGCGAGCGCAGCGCGAGTCCCGAGCGCGATGCGTGCCTGCGAGAGTTGGCGGCCTTGGCCGAAGAGCGCCTGTCCGATCCGGGGTTGGCCAGTTGGGCGCTGACCCGCCTGCTCGAGAGCGACTCGGATGAGAGCGTGCGAAGTGACAAGCAGCGCCTCGAGCCAAGGGTGGCAGCGCAGAGCGAGGCGCTGCGGACTGCCGAGGCCGAACTTTCGCTCGCGTCCGGCAGCGATCGCGCGCCCCTCTTGGCGCGCCTGAGCGCGTTGCTCGTGGGCCGTCCGGATCTGGCGGACCGCTCGCTCGCGGTGCTGCGCGAGCTGGCTGAACTGGTGCCCGCCGATCGCGGGGCGCAGAGCGCGATCGAGCGCATTTTGGTTCGCCAGGGGCGCCTGCCTGAATTGGAAGCAGAGCTCGCGCGCTCGAGCGAACGGGCGAGCTCCGCGTCGGAGCGCGCGCGCTTCCGCTTGCTCCGCTCGAACGTGCGTCGTCGTCTCGGCGATGCGGAGGGCGCGCTACTCGAACTTACGTCGCTGGTCGACGAGCCCAGCTCACAGCCTGCGGCTTGGAGTCTGGCGCTCTTGCTCGCCGCCGGACGCGGCGCGAAAGCCCTGCACGCCCGCGCCTTGCTGCGGGTCGCTGCCCTGCTCGCCCCGGCATTTCGGGCCATCTTGAGCAGTGTCGCAGCAGAAGAATTGCTCGAATCGGCCGATCTCGAGCTGGCACGGACGGCCGCCGATCAAGCGTGTCATGCCGATCCTTCGCTCGCGCGCCCGGTTGCCGCGCGGGCCCGAGTGGGTCTCTTGACGGGCGATCGCTGGGGCGCGGAAGCCATGGAGCGTGCCATGGGGGTGATCGTTCCGCGCGCGGAATTGTGCCGTGCCTTGGCGCGAACCTACGAAGGCTTGGGCGAGCCGCTGATGTCGATGGCCTTCACGCAGCGACTGATCGCGCTGCGCCCGGGCGATCTCGACGCCGCGCGCGCCCGACTCGAGCACGTCACCCGCGCGGGTGACGGCTCGCGCTTGGCCGACGCGCTGGCCTGGTTGTTCTCGCAGCCCGAGCCGCTGGGAGGCCTATCGGAGCTGATCGACGTCGCGCTGCGCGCGCTTGCTCAGCTGGATCCGGGGCGTGCCGGCGGCTTGGCTCGCCGGGCTCTCGATGTCATCGGTCCGCGTTCGTCCGCCTTGCGACAAGCGGTGCTGGTGGTTGCGGATGCGACCGGTGAGCGAGGGCTGGGCATCGCGGCCATCGAGCGTTTCTTGGCCGCGGGCGCCGCCGGCGATGAACGCACGGATTTGTTGCTGGATTTGGCGCGTCGGCGGCGCGCGGCGGGGGACGCGGACGGTTCGGCCCGAGCTCTGCTGCGCGCGGTACGGGAGGGGGCCAAAGCGCAGCTCGTGCTCAGCGAGCTGAACGTGGCCCTGCCGACCAAGAGTTCCGACGGTGAGCTCGCGATCTTGGAGGCTCGCGCGGAAGCCTTGAGCGGGTCGGTCGATGCAGACCAAGCACGGACGGCCTTGTCCTGGCGCGAGGTCGGCGCGGCCTATTTCGATCTCGCGGCGGACATGCCACGCGCGGTGCGCGCTTGGGAACGCGCCGCGGCGCTGAACCCCGAGCGCGGCATCGAGTGCTTTGCCAGCGATCTCGTGTCGTTCGCCGGGGCAGAAGCGGCGCTGCGCGCGCTGCTCGACTTGGCCGCTCGCCGGCCGAAGGCCAAAGACACGGCACGCGTGCTGGCCATTGCCTCCACCGTCGCGCTTTCCGCTGGCAAGCTGGAGGATGCGTTTCGAGTTGCGTCCCAGGCGCTCGAGCTCGATCCCTCGCGCACCGACGTGCTGGCGGTCGCCGAACGAGCTGCCAGCGACGCGCAGCTGCCAACGCTCGAGAAGCTGTACTACGGGCTGTCGGATGCCGCGCTCGGCGCCTACGGAGAGCGCGCAGTGCACTATCGCGCCGCGCGCCAGCTGGAAAAGCGCAACGAGCTCGAGCTGGCCTTGGCGCACGCGGTGCGTGCCTTCGAGGCCATCCCCTCCGAGGGTGCGGCGTTCGTCATCATGGCGCGGCTCGCCGAACAATCTGCACAAAGCGCGGAGGTCGTGCGGGCGATCGAGCGCGTGGCGCTCAAGCATCCGACCCCGGAAGCCCGCGCCGGCTGGTTACGCCGTGCCGCCCTGTTTGCCGGCTCGAGCGAGGAGGGTAAGCGGCAGCGCGTGGAGGTGCTCTTGCGCGCGCTCTCGGTACGCCCGGCGGTCGAGCTCGTGCAAGCGCTCGCGGATGCATTACGCGCGCTGCTCCCGAGCGCGATCGACGACCGTGAGGCGCTCGAGCTGCGTTTCGACAAAGCGATCTCGTCCTTGTTGCCGAAAATGGACGGTCCGGAGGGCGCACGTGTCTCGATTGCCTGCGCCATCGCGGCCTTGGAGATCTTCGGTTCTGCACGAGTCGCGGTCTCGGCGCTCTCCCGTGCAGTGCAATGCGACGGCGACTTGGAGGAATTCACGCAGCTCTTCTCGTACGCCGCGAGCCTGGCCGCGGTGGGTGCGGGCGGCTCGGCACTGGTTGAAAGCTTGGTCGATTTGGCCGGGCAAAAGTTTGGCGGTGCAGGTCCCACGGTGCTCGACCTCGGTGCTCGCGTGGCGACGGCACTCGGCGACCACCGCTCGGAAGCGCGGCTGCTGGTCGCCGCAGCCAAGAAGGAACCGGAAAATATCAGTCTCGTGCGGCGCGCGGAAGCGAGCGCGCGCTCGCTCGGCGATCCCGAGCTGCTGGAAGCCGTGCTCGACGCGATTCCGGTCGGCGACCGCGTGGACGCGCTGCTTGCGATCGCGGACGCGGCCGACGCCGTGCAAGATCCCGAGCAAGCCATTCTGGCGCTCGGTCGCGCGCGCGCGATCGAGGGGCTGAGCAACGTCGCGCGTCGCACCATCTTCGATCGGTTGTGCGATGTCTTGCGTCGCACGGGCCGGCGCGACGATCTGGAGCTTGCGCTAGAAGCAAAGCTCGGCGAAGCCGATGACGATCTGGATCCGCAGACGCGTGCGCGCTTGACCGCCGAACTCGCGGCGCTGATCGGTGCTCGCGGGGATCCAGAAGGGGCGCTCCAGCTACTCCGCCACGCGCTGCTCGATCACCCCGCGGATCCGGCGATCCTCGGGGGTACGGTGGCCCTTTTCGCGCAAATGGGCGACCAAGCCCGGCAAGCGGAAGCCCTGGGGTTGCTGGCAGACGCGACCCGCGAGCCGGGCCAGCGGCTGCTGCTGCTGCACCAACTCGCCTCCCTGCTCGGCGATCTCGGCGATTCGAGCGGCGCGCTCGTCCGCTGGCACGAGGTGCTGGCGCTCGACCCGAATGACTTGTCCGCGCTCGCAGCCGTGGAACGCGAACTCGAGGACAGCGGTGACTACCAGGCGCTCATCGCGCTCTTGGCGCACCGCGCCTCGTTGGCAGATGTCGTCGACGACATGCGTCGGATCCGCCTGCGACGAGCGACCTTGCTCGAGCAGCGCTTGGGCCGTGTCGACGAAGCGCGCTCCGAGCTCGAAGCGCTCACGGCGGCTACGGGCGACAACCTGAGTGTCTTGCGCGTGCTCGCCGATCTCCACGAGCGGCACGGCGCGCCGCTGCGTGCCGCGCCGCTCTGGTTGCGAGCCAGCGCGATCGCGCAAGACCGCGCTGAGGCGTCCGATCTCTCGCGCCGCGCCTGCGAATCGTACCTGGCTGGAGGCGATGTCGATTCCGCGCGGCGGGTGCTGGAAGGCATGGGCGCTTGGGCTCAATCTCCCAAGCTGCTCGAACTCGCGGTCGAGGTCGAACGGCGACGCGGAAGTCCGCAATCGTTGGCCGAAGCGTTGGACGAGTTGGCCACGGCATCGACCGCTCCCGCGCAGCAGCGGGCAGACTGGCTGGTCGAGGGCGCACACGCCTGGCTCGCCGGGGGCAAGCCCGATTTGGCGCTGGCCCTGGCCACCCGTGCCGCGCGCATCGCGCCCGAATCGGCCACACCTCAGCTCTTGGCGCGCGAGTTGGAGTACCGCAGCCAAGGCTCAGGAGACCCCGCCGACGGGCGCGTGACGGTGGCCGAACTGCGCCGCATTCGCACCCCGCTGACGCCCGAGCAAGCCGAGCTTTGCAGCTTCCTGCTGGCGGAAGCGTTGGATGTCGCCGCAGGCCCCGGCTCGGGTGAGGCCGAGCTCGAACGCGCCTCGAGCGAACTCGGAGAGCGCCCTCTGATCGCACTCGGTCTGGCCGAGCGGCGCGCCGAACGCTCGCCGGGTGATGCCCTGCGTCTGTTCGATCTGGCTCTAGGCGGTGATTTGCATGGGCTTCGCACACGCGGCAAGGTCGCGCTGCGCGCCGCCGATGTCGCCTTCGTGCTGGAGAATGCCGATCGCGCACGCGGCTACTTGGCGATTGCGCTGAGCGAACCGGAGACGCGTGACCAAGCGCGGATGGAGAGTTTGCGCCACCGGCCCCTGCGTCCACAAGCGACGACCCTGCTGTCGGCCGAGTCGTCGGAATCGACGGTACTCACCGAGCGTGGATTGGGCCGCTTGCTAGACAGCCCATCGACCCTGGAAGAAGCGGATCCCGGCCTGCTGACGCGGACGCTCCTCTCCTCTGGTTCGGTCCGGGCCGCGGCGATCGCGGCAGCCGAGGTCGTAGAGCGTGACCCTGCGCCCGCAGCGAGGCGCCGTTCGCCACCGGTCGTAGCACCCGGCGAAGGCCTGGGTGAGCCGATCAGCAGCCCACCGCCCAGTCCGGTCTACGACAAACCGACGCCGCCCAGCTTGGCCAACGCGCGACCCGCGGTATCCGGTCGCTACTCAGTTGCTCCCACGGAGGAAGAGGTCGCGGCACCGCAGCGCGCCCAGAGCATTCGTCCGCAGCCCGTGCAAAGCGTGAGCCCGCCGGTGCCGACAACGCGGGTCAGCACGCTGCTCTCGCCGGTTGCGAACGCCCAGCAACCACCGCCCTCGCCGCGGCACGCCGATCCGCTCCGCCAAGGTGGCTATTTCCCGGCTGCGAGCGCCGGTGAATCGGCGCTCTTCCAAGCCCTCAACGACGGCTCGCTCGAGGCTGGTGTGGAGCTGGTGAAGGAGCTCGAAAATCGCACCAGCCGCACCCAAGACCTGGTGATGGTGTGTCGCCGAGTCGCCTTTCTGGCGCCGGGCGACGCATGGGCCGTGGGCAAGCTGCACGAAGCCGCGTTGGCCGATCGCAACGCGACCTACGCGCGCGCCGTCGAACACGTCCTGGCCATCCTGACACCGGGCCGCGCGCGCATCGAACCGCCCGCCTTGGGCGACCAAGTCGAACAACCCGATGCGGTACGCGCGATGCTCTTTCGCGACAGCATCGGCCCGGTGCAAGAGGCGCTGGCGATCGTTTGGGAGGGGGCCGAGCACGTGTTCCGGCGCGACGCGAGCACCTACGGCGTAACCGGATTGGAGCGCGTGCCGCTCAGCTCGTCCAGCCCGCTCGGGCGTGTCTACGCCGGCGCTGCCCGGGCCTTGGCGCTGACGCGAACGCCGCTCTTTCAGCGCCGAAGCGCCGGCGCCATCACCGTGAATTTGGCGCTTCTTTCGCCCCCGGCGGTGATTTTGTCGGGTGACGTGCGCAGCGATACGCCCGAGCTACGCTTTCATCTCGGTGCAATGCTGGCAGCTTCCATCCCGCAATACGCGCTGCTGTTTGGTTCGCCCGAGTCGCAGGCGCGGGCCGTCTTGAAGGGACTCGGGTTTGCCTTCGGGCCACCGCGTCAGACCAAATCCGGCGGCGTGCTCAACTTGGCGGAGGTGCTGTGGGAGAGCATCCCCGCGCGCTTCCAGCGTCGTCTGCGAGAACTCTGCGATCGCCCCGAAGAGCTGGACTACGACGGAGCGCTGGCCGCTTCGCGTATCGCCGTGCGCCGGGCAGGCCTATTCGTGGCCGGTGACTTGGCGGTGGCTCTCAACGAGGCCGCAGCTGACGATGGTGTCAGTCGCGAGCAACTGCGCGCGCCCAATGCCCTTTCCGAGCTCAGCCGGACGGCACCTTCCTTGCGCAGCCTGCTCACGCTCGCGCTCAGCCCCGAATATGCGGAAACCCGCTGGCAATTCTCGCCGCGCACGGGCAATACGAGGTTTTGAACGGTCGTGATGCAATTGCTCGGCAAGGGCAGTAGGCGAGCGCCCGCGACACGGTTGTCGCGGAGCGGCCGAGATCCGGGCAGGATCCTCGGTGTTTTGCGCTTGGCATGGCAGTCGCTATTACTGGTCTCGATGATGCTGATCGCCCAGAGCTGCATTGTGGCCGATCCTCCGGAGTATCGGGCCCCGATCCAGACCCGCCCGGTGCCGAACGTGTACAGCGCCGCGCCGACGACCACCAAGGTGCTGGTCGTTTTCCGTGACAACTCGACGATTCGTTTCAACGTTCCGATTCAATCCGAGGACGCAGGCGAGGCCCTGCGTGCGCTCTTCTTCCTCGACTACGGGACCCTGGACCAGCGCAAGCTGCAAGGACAAACGATCTCAGCGTCCACCTTCGACAATACGGGTCGGGCCGCCACGTTGGATTGGATCCCGATGCAGGTGAGCGCCGGTTGTCATTTCGTGACGCTGGTCGTGGCTCACGGAAGCAGCTTCCAATCGAACAACGATGATCTGCTCGACCCGAGCAAGGCGGACGAGGACGCGTCGCTGGTCACCTGGACGGTCAACATGTATCCGACCGATGACCTGAACACCTTGCCCAACTGCCCGTCCAGCGTCGCTCCCGGGGCCACCCCATGAAACGCTGGCTTGGATTGAGCTCGTTGCTTTGCTTGCTCTCCGCTTGCGATGTGGCGTCGGTGCGGGAAGCAGCCAGCATCGTCGCGCGGAACGAATGCCAGAGAGACGCGGATTGCGGCGACGAAGGAGTCTGCGTCAACGAGCAATGCCGCAGTACGACCTCGAAGTTCCATCAGCTGCTATTCGAGGTCACGCCGCCCGCCGACGGTAGCCTCATTGCGGGCGTCCAATTTCTCAAAGAGTCAAAGGACCTGAGTAAGCAGGTCGGCGACTTCTCACTGGATCTCGGCTTGATTTCGCAAGTCTCGGGCAGAGTGACGGCTGAGTTGCTCAGCTGCAAGCCGACCTTCGCACTGAACGCCCTCGACTCGAGCGTGCCGGCCAAAGTCTCCCTGATCCCCACGGCTGGCACGCTCGGTGTGTACTCGCCGCGGGCCGTGGTGCAATCGGCGATCGTCGGCGAGAACAATTGGGGATTTGCGGCGAACGTGCCCTCGGGCAGCTACGATATCTACGTCGAAACCAATCGCCAGCCCGGTGAAATCTGTCCGGTGCCGCCGCTGCTGCTGCGCGGCAAGGGGATCCTTGAAGGGACGGGAACACTCGACATTATCCTGCCGGATCCGTTGCCGTTCGAGTTTCACGTGATCTGGCCGTCCGCCAACGGCCCACTGATCAACGGTTGGATGGTCGATATGCTGGACCCAACGAGCGGCCGAGTGATCTCCAACCGTGTGCCGCTTGCGCTCGCCGCCGGCGGGCAGACCGACGACTACGTCGCGAACCTTTCGTACAACCCGGTGAGCGTGTTCGGTATGGCAAAGCCGCAGCAACAAGACCAATGGGTTCGGCTCTCGCCGCCAGATGATGCACCCGTGAGCCTGGCCTGGCCCACGGTGCTCCTGGCGCGCAGCGCCCTCGGCTTGTTCGCTGCCGGTCGTGGCACACTCACTGATCTCACGTCGCTTCCGCAGGCCGTTCACGTGCATGGTCAGGTCACCTCGGGAAACACGCCTATTCCTGCGGCCGCGACCGTCACCTTGGTCGCGAAGGAGATCACGGGCATCGATCTCGGCGTCATGACGTCATTGGAGCGCACGGTCAGTGCGGGTCCCGATGGGCAGTTCGATGTCCACCTCCTGCCTGGCAAGTATGCCGTTTCGACGGTGCCGCTTTCGCCGCTCGAGCCGAGCCCCGGGAATGAGACGCCCCTAGCTGCAGACACGCGAGAGTGGCTCGTGCCGAGCGCGCCCTTGGAGCAGGCTGGCAAGG
>DATEPG010000080.1:0-24903 GCA_035273265.1 Polyangiaceae bacterium | reverse complement strand
AACGCCATCGCCGTTTCCCGCGCCGCACCCAGTGGGCGCGAATCACTTGCGAGCACGCACGCAAGCTGCCGAGACGCCCCAGTCGAGCAAACACTCCCTCAGCGGCGCCCCTGGAAGCCTGCGTCTTACGACGTAACCTGCGCGTGCTTCGCTGAACTCCAACGAACTCCACCTGGTGGAGCCCTCGACCGTCCCCGCTCGATCAGTCGAGCGCGCGCGCGCCGCGTCAGAAGCCGGACTTGCGAGCACAAACGCCAAAAGCCTGTCCACAAAAGCGCCACTTAACCGCCGAAATCCGCCAAGGCGGGCGAGCAAGTGATCCGCGCAGCAACGCGCTCGACGTTGCCCGCGCCGCTCCCAGGCGCTCCAGTCGAGCAAACGCTCCTCAGCGGCGACCCTGGAAAGCCCACGCTCTACGACGAAGCACGCGAGCGGGTGGCGATGAATTGGACCGTCGCGAAATAGCGGCAACTCAGCGACCTGCGAGCTGCGATGCTGGATCGCGATCGCCCCTGCCCTTTCGCTGTGGCTGGCCTTACTCGTGTCCCGCGCCCCGCGTTGCTCCCGGCGCGAGCCCGAAGTCGCTCACGCCATCGATCGGTTTACCCGCGACGAAGCCTTCGACGACGGGCACGAGCTCTTTCTCGTACACCTCACCGGCCCAGAAGTAGCGCAACTTACCAGTGGAATCGAACAGGAACGAGACCGGGATCATGCCCGGCCATTTCGGGTTCATGGCGATCTTGAAGGCCTCCAGCGGCGGAGCTGCGGCATAGCTCGGCAGCTGGACGTGTAGCGATTCGAGCACGGCTTTGGCTGCGCTAAAGCCGTCTGGGTCATCGACGGACACGAGCCAGATGGGCACCCCTTTGGCAGCCAACTTGGGCGCGACGCGCGCCAGCATCGGTAGCTCTTCGCGACAGGGTTCGCACCAGCTCGCCCAGGCGTTGATCACTACGCCCTTGTGACCGCTTTCGCGGATCTTCTGGAGTAGCGTCGCGCCGTCGACGATTGGCAGCGGGGCGCTGGGCTCCGCGCTCGACACGAGGTCTGCACGTGGTCCAAACGCGGCGGCGCTGTCCAACGCAGCAGCCGGCGTGCGCCGAGTGCTCTCGTTTCGCGAACAGGCCAGCCCCGAAACGGCCATCGCAGCCAAAATCACCACCGTCGAGCGCGGCAGCAGGGGCTGTGTGAACAGACGGGAGAACTTCACAGTCACAGAGTCAGGCACGGTGATTGCCACGTTTCGAGTCACGGAACTTCGTACAGCTCGACGCCTTCGACCGATGGCGTTTTGGAGCCATCCTTCAAGTAGGCTGGATTGTCGAAGGCCACACCGCCAGCCTTGGCGCGTAGCCCGCACACGGAGACGTGCTCCACGCCTTCCGAGGTGGCGTTGCAGAACGGCGCGCCGCGCCATTCCGCGCTTACCCGGTGCGGGCTGGGCAGCTTGATCTTGAGCTCGTATTTGCCTGGTTCGAGCGAGAAATACAGCTTCTTGTTTTGCTCGATGGGCAGTGCTTCGACCACCACCTTGCGCACGACGTCCACCTTGAAATCGGCTGACGCGACACCAGCGCGAGCAACGAGGTTGGCCGTGCCGACCGATTTGGGCACGAGCTGCCCGTCATTCGGGTAGACCACGCCTGCGTTCTTGGAGAAAAATGTCAGCTCCACGTCGGCGAGCTCGACGCCGGCTTTGTCCAAGACCCTCACCTTGGGCAGAAATGGTCCCGCACTCAGCTCGACACGACCAAGCTTCGGGGCCTCGATGCGATCCACGATTCGACAGCGCACGGCGATCGAGCGGCTGACGCCCGCGATCGAGACGCTGACCTTGCCGTCCCCCGAGCGTTCGCACTTGAGCATGCCTGCTTTGCTGATCGAGCCGAGATCTGCCGGCTCGATCGCGTAGTCCGCGCCTTCGGTCACGACCTTGCGCACGCCCTGCGCATTGGAGGCTTGCACCGACACCGCTACGACATCCCGGGAGGCGATCACGCTCGGGATTTCCAAGCGGATCTCGCTCGGCGCCTCGCGTTGCTCGCAGCTAAGCGCGCAGCACGAAAAGAGGAGACCCGCGGCCAATCGCGTCACGCTACGCCCTGTGCTCTGAGCTCGATGAAACGGCATGGTTCGTTGGAACTCTTACTATGCCGCCGAGGCCAGACGCTAGGGCGGCAGCGTTGTCGGCTTCGTGTCAAGCGAGCAGAGCGAGCAGATCTTCGCGCGTAATTCCGGCCGCGTCCCCCGTGCCTTCCAGGGCAGCATCTGCGAGCGCGCGCTTTTTGGCCTGAAGCGCCAAAATGCCTTCTTCGACCGTATCTTTGGCGATCAGGCGGTACACCAACACCGGCCGATTCTGGCCGATGCGGTGTGCACGATCCGCGGCTTGGTCCTCCGCGGCCGGATTCCACCAAGGATCGAGCAAAAATACGTGATCTGCGGCGGTCAGGTTGAGCCCGGTGCCGCCCGCCTTGAGCGACGTGAGCAGGACCGGCGGTCCGTCTTCAGCCTGGAACGCATTCACGACTGCCGCGCGATCGCGAGTTCGACCGTCCAAGCGTTCGAACTTGAGGCCCGCGCGCACCAAATGCGGCTCGACCAAATCCAGCAGGCTCGTCCACTGCGAGAACACCAGCGCCTTGTGACCTTCGGCCGCCACCTGCTCCAGGCTCTCCAAGAGCGCCTCGATCTTGCTCGAGCTCTCGGCTTGCTGCCCAGGGACCAGCGCCGGGTGGCACGCGGCTTGGCGCAAACGCAAGAGCGCCTCCAGCGCCTGCAGCACGTTGCCGCCCTTCTGCAGCTTCTCCAGCAGGTCGCGCTGGGTCGCGGCACGCACGGCGTTGTACAGATCGCGCTCGCTCTGATCGAGCTCGATCTCGAGCACCATGTCAGTGCGCGGCGGCAGCTCGGGGGCCACTTCACGCTTCAGGCGACGCAAGATGAAGGGCTTGGTCTTCTCGCGCAGCTCGGCCAGCTTCTTCTTGTTGCCTTGCTCGATCGGCAAACTGTACCGATCGCGAAATTGCGAGCGACCCGAGAGCAAGCCGCGATGCGAGAAGTGGAACATGCTCCACAGCTCTTCCAGGCGATTTTCCAGCGGCGTACCGCTGAGCGCGACCGGGAAATTGGCTTTCAAAGCGTACGCGGCGCGTGACACCTGGCTGTCCGGGTTCTTGATCGCTTGCGCCTCGTCGAGCACGACCGTGTCCCAAGTCTCGGCCGCTAGCCGCTCCGCATCCAGCCGCAGGATGGCGTAGGTAGTGATCGTCAGATCGGCGCGCTTGTCGAGCTCGCGGCGCGGACCTTGATAGACCGCGATCTTGAGGCCGGGGCGAAAACGGCGGGCCTCCGCCTCCCAGTTGTGGAGCACGCTCTTGGGACAGACGATCAACGTACGGCCGTCGACGGCACACAGCGTTTGGAGCGTCTTGCCGAGACCCATGTCGTCGGCCAGCACCGCCCCAAGCCCGGCATCACGCAAGAAGCACAGCCAATCAACGCCCACCTTTTGGTAGGCGCGTAGCGTTGCGGTCAGATCCTTCGGCAGATCGACCTCGGGCAAGCTCTCGAAGCCGTGGATCAACGGAGCCAGTTTGTCGAACGACGGCGGACGCGGCTGATCGAGATCGTCACACAACGCAGACAGCGCCGGGATGGAGACGCGCGACACGCGCCCCTCGGCATCCCGCGCCGCGAGCAGATCTGCCACGCGGTCGCCAAACTTTTCGAGCCAATCACTCGGCAGCGGCGCCCAACCGCCGCCCTCGAGCGGCACTAGGGACAAGCCGTCCTGCCAGGCACGCAACACGGCTTCCGCGCTCGCTTTACCGCGACGCGGCTCGCTGCCCTTGGGCGCGTCACTGTCCGGCGGCACCTCGAACTCGATGTTCAACGTGTCGCCGTTGATGCGGATTTTGGCTTCGACAGCCGCCGTGCGGACCAACGTTGCGCCAGGCTCGCCGCCCAAACGCACCTGGAACTCGCGCAATTTGGCGGCGAACTTGTTGGCCTCTTGGCCGTCATAATCGACGCGCCGACCGGGCACCAGAAACAGCTCGTCGCGCAGGCGGCCAACCAGGCGACGCTCGCCGATTTCGTCTCGCTCCGGGACGTCTCCCTGAACGTGCACGAGACGAGCGCCCTCGACGCGCACGCAAATGGGATCGCCGTACACGATCATGGGCACGACGCTGAGGGTGTGATTCGCGTGGCTCAAGTCGAACGAGATGCGCGGCGGCATGCGCGTCTTGCCACGACGCGGCATGCGCTTGGATTCGATCACCACTTTGATCTTGGATTCGATCTCCGGCATCACCTTGGTGGCCATCTCGCCGACTTCACCCTGAGGGAAACGGCGACGTAGCGGCAGCCGCTCGAGCTTCAGGCCGGTGAGATCCGTCAAGCCGAGCGGACGCAAGGTGTTGCCGACTCGGGCGAGGCCGAGCTCTTCCACCACGGTGAGCTCCGGATTTTGCTCCACCGCGAGTACGATGTCCTCGCCCTCGTCGTAAACGCGTCCGATCGGCAAGAGCGGCTCGGCGGAGACCGAGATCGGTTTGCCGTTGAACTCGACGGTGGCGCCGTTCAGCGCCTCGAGCAGGCTTTGCCAAACACCAGGCCGCAGCACCCCCCGCGAAGCAGCGGTCAGAATGCGATCGACCACCAGATCGCCCGGCCCCGGCGAGAGCGGAAACTTGCTTTGCACGGAGGCCAGCGTGCCCTCGAGCCGCGTGCGCTGTTCGCCGACGATCACGAAGCGATCGAGGGTCAGGCCCGACATGGGCAAGCGCCGGAACGCGTACACCAGCTGCGCGCCTGACTTCTTGGCGTCCGGCAAGCGTTGACCCGCCTGCGTCACCTTTTGCACCGCGAGCATCGAGGCAACCACATGCACGCACGGATCCGCAGGACCGGGGCAATCGCAGGTCCACTCCAAGTCGCGCATGAACAGCGAGACTGTCAGGTAGGACGCGCGCGCTGGGACGCGAACGCGGAGGTCGAGCCGGCCATCGCTTTCTTTTTCCAGCGAGACCGAATCCTCACGAGCCAGCTTCACGCCTTGGGCCCAGATTGCAGGGGTCGCCTGCTTCTTCAACGTGTCGAAAAGTGCTTTCAAGGACCGGCGAAGATACTACCGACCGCCGCAGAGGCAAGGTCTCGCTGCGCACTTTTCGCGCTTTCTTTGGTTTGGCGGGCGTCGGTCGCGCCTGGCGGGCGTCGGTCGCGCTTGGCTCGTTCGGTCTGGTGCGGTCGGCGCTTGCACATTGCACGCTGACGCGAAAACAATAGACTTGCTAGATGTACCGTGGGTTTCAGCCGACGCGTCGCTTGCCTTTGGCCTCGCCCATTGCCTGGACCCGACGAGCACTGCTCGTCGCTGCGCTGCTGATCCCAGCAGGGACGGTCTCCGCGGATGGCGCTGCCCCGAAGGAAGTGCCCTGGGAGAAATTCGACGAAGACGAAGGCATCGCCGTCTTTCGCCGGGAGGTCGCGGGTAGTTCGGTGATCGCGCTCCGCGGGGAGGGCGTGGTTGACGCCCCCATTCTGCGCGTGACCAGCGTGCTGGTCGATACCTCCCGCTCCCACGAGTGGATCGACCATTTGGAAGAGGTCAAGGTCGTGCGCAAGCTGAGCGACGACGAGCAGGTCCACTGGTCTCACATTGGCACGCCCATCGTGCTCAAAGACCGAGATTTCGTGTACGCCATCAAGCTCGAGCTCGACCCTGCTCACAAGAAGGTCATGCTCAACTACCACTCGGTGTACGACTCGGGCGCGCCCAAGACGGACTATGTCCGCGGCGAGTTCAAGTACGGCACGTTCACCCTGACCTCGATCGACGGCGGCAAAAAGACCCGCGTCTTGGCGGAGGTGCTGGCGGATCCCAAGGGCTCGGTGGCCAAGTGGATCGTCAACATGTTCCAAAAGGGCTGGCCGCACAAAACCATCGCCAGCCTGCGCCGCCAGGTGGCAAAGAAGGACGTCGTGGACCAGCCGCGGCTGAAGGTGTTATTCGCTCAAAAGGGTTACTGAGCCCTCGGCCAAGCGAGCGCCCAGTCGATCCAAAGCGGCGGCCTCGCAGCGCACATCGACGAACACTCCCGCTTCTTCGTAGCGCGTGCCCAGCACGTTCATCGTGGCGTGCATTTCCGCCAGCAAACGCTGCTCGCTGAAGGGCACCAGCACCTCGGCGTGCACGTAGCTCGACTCGAAGAAGGCGATGATCTTCTGCCTCAAATCCGCGACGTCCGCCGGGCGCTTGGCGGACAGGAACCAGGCGTCGGGTTGCTCGGCGCGTAGCGCGAGCAGGGCCTCGTCCGTCAAGCAGTCGACCTTGTTCATCAGCAGCCGGCTGGGCACCTCGTGCGCGCCGATCTCGGTCAGCACTTCGCGCGTCACGGCCAACTGGGCTTGCCAACTCGGATCGGAAGCGTCCACGACGTGAAGCAGCAGCGAGGCCTCGCTGGCCTCGTCCAAGGTGGACTTGAAGCTCGCCACCAAATCGTGCGGCAATTTTTTGATGAAACCCACGGTGTCACTGATCAGCACGCGCGGTTCCACCTCGGGCGTGAGCGCGCGCACCGTCGTGTCGAGCGTCGCGAACAGTTTGTTCTCGACGTACACGTCGCTACCCGTCAGCGCGCGCATCAGCGAGGATTTACCGGCATTCGTGTAGCCCACGAGCGCGACGCGCCGGGCTTGCTGACGCTGCGCGCGGCGCACGCTGTATTCCTTTTGGATCGCTTCGAGCTGCTCCTTGAGCTCGGCGATCCGATCGCGGATTTTTCGTCGATCGAGCTCGAGCCCCGCCTCACCCGAACCGCGGCCGGCTTGGCGCTCTTTGCCACGCGGTGACTCACGCACGCGCGGCGATTCATAACGCAAGCGGGCGATCTCGACCTGCATGCGTGCCTCGCGACTGTGCGCGTGGCGATGAAATATCTCGATGATCACGCCCGTACGATCCAAGACCGTGATGCCCGTCGCGCGCTCCAAATTGCGCAGCTGGCTTGGGCTGATCTCGTGGTCCACGGCGATCAGCTGCAAATCTTCGGTGTCGGCCGGAGTCGCGTTCGGGGCATCGGGCTCGTCATCGCCGTCCTCGTCGTCCTCGGTCGGCACGGTCTTGCCGGCTTCGATGGCTTCACGACGAATGCGTGCTTTGTCCTTCACCCGCTCCACTTCCACGCCTGCGTGGCCCGAGCCGCCAGTGAGCGCGGCCAACTCGACCAACTTGCCTTCGCCCAAAACGGCCGTGGGGGCGAGCGTGCCGCGCGTTTGAGTCACGCGCGACACCACGCGATAGCCCAATGTTTTCACCAAGCGTTCGAGCTCTGCGAGGCTGGCCTCGAACTCGACCTCGGACACGCCGGGCAGCCTCACGCCGACAAGCAGCGCCTTGGGCAGAGCTGCGACGGCAGAGGAGGCTGATAGAGACGAGTTGGGCACCGGTGCCGAGCGATCCGCAGAAGTCATTGAGGGTCAGAAGCATGGCACAAAACGAACTCCGCTATTTCCATCCTGGGTGACTTGGGGCACACTGAAAATGTGAGTGATTTGCGAGATCCAGACCGCGACCCCGATCACCTGCTCGCCCCCGAGCGGCTGATCGAGCTAGAAAATGCCGCCGAGCCGGCTCGCCAGCGCCTGAGCGAGCTGCCCGCCCCCGCGCTCGAGCTGGTGCAGGCTTGGCTTGCCGCCGAGCTCTCGGTCGCCCGCGAACGCGCGCTCGAGGTGGCCGATTTCGAATTTGCCGAGTGCGTGTGTGAAATGGAGCAGCGGCTGTGCTTCCCGGGCAGCTTCATGCGCGACGCGCAGGCCAGCCTGCGCATTCAGGCCGTGTTAGGGGCTCGCGCGCAATTCCGCGTGATTCAGGGCGGCGGCTGATAGCGACCGGGCCGGCGTCCGCCGCGCGACTCAGGCCGCAGAGCTGGCCGAGTCGTCGGTTTGCTCCAAATACTCGTATGCGATCGGGCATTCCACGATTGCCACATACGGCCGGGTCAGCGCGTTCAGGGTGACCACCGCGGCACCCTCGGGGTGGCCATTGAACTCGGCCATGAGCGCGCCGATCGCCACTCCGCTGTGCGAAGCGAAGCCGGCGGCGCGCGCCAAGAGCTCGTAGCTCCAGGTTCCGTCCGGATCGGCGAAAAAGTCCGCCGGCACTTGGTCGAGCGAAAGGGCGTAGTAGCTCACGCGCATTCCACCCGAGGTCACGAAGTGATCCAGGGCCTGGAATGAACGAACGGGGCTGCTTTCGATGCTTTTCAGAACGGGGCGGGTATTCGGGTCCATGGCGGTTCCTCTGAGCTTGGCCTAGCAGAGCACTGAACATCAGCCCAGTCTTTCGACTAAGTCCATGGAATGAATGCACAAAAATCTGTGGGCGTGGGGACTGATCCGGCTCCGCTGGCAGACCGGCGTTTTCGACTAGCCTGCGGTCCATGAGCGAGACCAAACCGCGATCGGATGCGCTGACCTTTTTCGGCGCAACCGGGGACCTGGCCTACAAGAAGATCTTTCCGGCGCTGCAGTGCATGGCCAAGCGCGGCGTACTGAATTTCCCCATCGTCGGCGTCGCCAAGTCGAACGCGACGCTCGAGCAGCTGATTGAACGCGCCAAGGCGAGCTGTACGGAATACGGCGGACTCGACCCGGACGCGTTCGCGATTTTGGCCAAGCAACTGCGTTACGTCGACGGTGACTATGCGGATCCCAATACGTTCGTGCAGTTGAAAGCGGCGCTCGGTAGCGCCCAGTTGCCGACGCACTACCTGGCCATTCCGCCATCGATGTTCGGTACCGTGGTGCAGCAGCTTCACCACGCCGGCTGTACCTCACCGGCGCGCGTGGTCTTGGAGAAGCCGTTCGGACGCGATCTCGCTTCGGCCAAAGCCTTGAATGCCACACTGCACGAGGTCTTCCCCGAAGAATCGATTTTTCGCATCGACCACTTTCTGGGCAAGGAAGCGGTGCAAAACATCCTCTATTTCCGGTTCGCGAACGCGTTTTTGGATCCGATCTGGAACCGCCGTTACGTGGAGAACGTGCAGATCACCATGGCCGAGGACTTTGGCGTCAAAGGGCGCGGCAAGTTCTACGAAGAAACAGGCGTGATTCGCGACGTGATTCAAAATCATCTGCTACAGATCGTCAGCTACCTGGCGATGGAGGCTCCCTCGAGCACCTACCCCGAAGCCGTGCGCGACGAGCAGGCCAAGGTGCTGCGCACGATCCGTCCGATCAGCCCTGAGAACATGGTGCGCGGACAGTTCCGCGGCTATCGCGACGAGCCGGGCGTGAACAAGGACTCGTACATGGCAACCTACGCCGCGCTGCGCTTATACGTGGATTCCTGGCGCTGGGAGGGTGTGCCGTTCTACGTGCGCGCCGGCAAGTCGCTGGCCAAGACCGTGACCGAGGTCACGGTCGAGCTCAACAATCCGCCGCAGGTCGTGTTCCACGAGCCGGCGCCGTCCATGGGCAACTACGTGCGCTTCCGCTTGAACCCCGAGGTCGCGATCGCGCTCGGTGCGCGTGCCAAGCGCCCTGGCGAAGGCATGCGCGGCCGACCACTCGAGCTCTCCGTCGTCGAAGCCCACGAGCAGGGTACCGACGGTCGCCTCGGCCCTTACGAGCGTCTACTGGGTGATGCCATGGCTGGCGACGCCACCCTGTTCGCGCGGCAAGACGTGGTCGAGGCCGCCTGGGCGATCGTCGATCCGGTGATCCACGGCCCGAGTCCGATGTTCGAGTACGAACCGGGCAGTTGGGGACCGCCGCAGGCGGACCGCTTGGTGGCCGACGTCGGCGGTTGGAACACGCCGCAATAAGCGGCAGCGGCTTTCGTGCGAAAGTTCGCTTTCATCGCAGTTTCGCTTTCGATTTGCGGCGCCACTCTCGCCTGCAAAAAGGAAGATCCGCCTGCCAGTTACCCGCAGCCCGCGCCGGGCGGCTACCCGAGCCCGGCGCCCACGCCCGTTGCTCCAGCCCCCGCCCCGGCCCCGGTAGCTGGAGCGGCAGCGCTCGGTTTGCCGTGCGCCAGCGAACAAGATTTGCAGTGTGCCTTCGCACACTGTGTCGGCGGTCGCTGTGGGGGTTGCCGCAGCAGTGCGGAGTGCAAGCCGGGTTCGCAGTGCCTACCGAGCTGGCTCGGCTACGCCTGCTTCCCGAGCCTCGCGCAGACCACGCCCGCGCCGACTCCGGCAAATGTGCCCGTGCCGACACCCGTGACGCCGACGAGCAATGCCGGTCCGTTGGACGCGCTGCGCGCCCGTTGTGTGCAGCGCACCAACGAGTATCGGGCGAGCGTGTCCGTAGCCCCGGTCGCGCGAAGGCCAGAGCGCGAAGCCTGCGCAGACGGCGAAGCCCAAAGCGACGGAGCGAGTGGCCGCGCGCACGGCGCGTTCGGTCGCTGCCAAGAGGGCGCACAAAACGAGTGCCCCGGGTGGCCTGGACCAATCGAGCAAGTAATCGATAAATGCTTGGCTCAAATGTTCGCCGAAGGCCCCGGGCCCTTCGCCGGCCATGGCCACTACCTGAACATGACCGCGCAGGGGTTCACCGGGGTGGCCTGCGGCTTCGCCAGCGCGCCCAATGGGCAAACCTGGATCGTGCAGAATTTTTATCGCTGACTGAAGCTCGAGCGACTCTTTCGGTCGGTCAGCTCTTCAGCGAAAGCCACAGCACCAGCGCGGAAAGCGCAATGCGATAGTAGCCGAAAGGCTCCAGCCCACGGCGCTGCAGGTAGCGGATGAAGACCGCGATCACCCCCCAAGCGACCAAGAACGAAACCAGCATGCCGACCCAAAGCTGCGCCCCACCGACCGATGACAAGAGCTCCTGGCGCCCCTTGATGCCCTCGTAAACCGTCGCGGCGCCCAGAGTGGGCAGCGCCAGTAGGAAGGAAAACTCGGCTGCCGTGCCGGTAGACAGGCCCGTCGCTTGCCCGGCGACGATCGTGCACATCGAACGGGACGAGCCGGGCCAAAGCGAAAAGCATTGGCCGACGCCGATCACCAGCGCACGCCCGGGTGTGACGTGCTCGAGGCCGACCAACCCGTGCAGTTGGCGCTTGGCGCGCACGCGTTCGACCACGATCATCAAGATCCCACCGGCGAACAGCGCGAATGCCACGGGTAAGGGCCCGAACAGATGCGCCTTGATCGTCTTATGCAGTAAGAAGCCAATGGCGGCTGCAGGCACGAACGCCACCAGCAAGGACGTGGCCAGCCGCACCGAGGCCACGTCACGCCGCAAGAGCCCCGCCACGCGCGCCCCGAGCAAGCGTCGATAGTGCACGATCACCGCCAGGATTGCACCGAGCTGGATCACGATGTCGAATGCCTTTGCGCCCTCGCTCGTCTCGCCCAAAATTTGGCTGACCAAGATCAGGTGCCCGGTCGAAGAGACGGGCAAGTACTCAGTCAAGCCTTCGACGATGCCCAGCAGAATCGCGACCCATAAGCTCAAAGTTCGCCTCGTTTCACCGGGCCCGCATTAACCCGAATCCCGCGCGCGAGCCATCCCTGCGGCCAAAGGCAGCAAAAGCGTACCGGAACGGCGCGGAACGGCGCGCTACTTCATGCGCGCGCTGAGACGCATGGAGCCACCCGCGTAGCTGAACTTGGCGTCCGCGAAGCTGGGCGGGCCGAAGCTTCCGCGCGCGTCACGGGAGGCGCAATAGTCCTCCGTGGGCAAGCCGATGAAGTTCGTATCGAGCTTGCCATTCTTGTTCTCGTCGTGGAACGCAGAGATCCCGTACACGCCTTTGGCGACGCCTTTGAAGACACAGCGCGCGGTACGGCCGCGAATCGACGCGACAGCCGCCTGCACGGGCGACTTCAGCCAGCCGTTTTCGGTGAATAGGCCGCAGCGCACCACGCCTTCGCCGTTGCGCGTGCTGGTGCCAAATTCCAAAACGGACGCCGGTTCTTCGGCCTCAGCGCGGGGCGCAAGTGTCGCGAACGTGACGAGCAGGGCAAGCGCGATCGAGCGAGTGAACACGCGCTAGCTTAGCGCGATTTAGAGCGAAGCCGAGCCTTCGGCTGAAAATTGGCGAATTGGGCAGCCGTGCGAACCCGTGCGCTCGGCGTATTGCTGATGGTAATCCTCGGCGCGATAGAAAGACTGTAGTGGGGCGATTTGCGTCACCACCGGGTCCGACTGCTTCTTCTGGGCACGCAAGGCGGCGGCGCGGGCGGCTTGTTCTTGAGCGGGAGACTGGGTGAAAATAGCACTGCGATACTGATCGCCGAAGTCCGGGCCTTGGCGATTGAGCGTGGTTGGATCGTGGATTTCGAAAAAAATATCGAGTAGCCGGCGATAGCTCACGCGCTTTGGCTCGAACTCGACGAGCACGGCTTCGGCATGGCCCGTGTCGTGCTCGCAAACCCGGGTATAGGTCGGGTCCGCCGTGTGCCCGCCGGTGTAGCCCACCGCGGTTGCGGTCACACCCGGCACGTGACGAAACGCATCCTCGACGCCCCAAAAGCAGCCCGCCGCGAAGGCCGCTAGTTCATGCCCGGATTGCACGGTGAGCGGAGTACCGCGGCCAACTTGGCCCGGAGCGGTGCCTACGCGCGCCGCGGGGGCTGCATTGGAGGGCGCGGCCGCGTTCCGACGCACCCCTGGATCACTGGTTCTGCTCTCGTGGCACCCCGCCAACATCAAGAGCAGCATCGAACCGGTCAGGAGCTGTCGCATGGGATCAGGTACGGCAACCCCTGGGCAGCGGTTTCAACTTCCCCGGTCAAACCCCGGAACCACCGAGGTCTGCGGCCGGTTTCAAGCCTTGGCTCGGTAGCTCCAGGCGATCGCCGCTCGAATCCGTGAGTGCCAGAGGGACGACAGCGGCAGGCAGCGCAGCGACGTCCGCGACCGGCCGAACGCGCTCCGGGGCACCCGCGTTCAAGCGGCGTCCGGTGATCAACCGTGAGCCGCGTTGGTACGTAAAGTACGACCATGCCCAATCGAACAGCACCACGACCTTGCTGCGAAAGTCGATCAAGTAGAAAATGTGCACCGTCAACCAAGCCAGCCAAGCGATGAAACCACTCAACTTGAGGGTGCCCACTGCCGCCACCGCGCGACGCCGACCAATCGTCGCCATCGAGCCTTTGTCGACATAGCGGAAGGTGCCGCGCGGTTGCTTTTCGATCGCGGAGCGGATCGCACTGGCCACGAAGCGCCCCTGTTGCATCGCCACCGGGCTCACACCCGGCAGAGGCTGAGCCTCGCCCGCTGGCGTGAGGCTTGCAGCATCACCAATCACGAATACCTCCGGGTGACCGGGGACTGAGCAATCCGGTTCTACTTGCACGCGACCGGAGCGGTCCACGGGTAACCCGAGCCGCTCGCACAGCGGTGAGGCGCGTACGCCGGCCGCCCAGAGCACGGTCGATGCCTCGATGCGCTTTGCGCCAATCGCCACGCCTTGCTCGTCTATCTCGGTGACACGCGCATTGGTCACTACTTCTACGCCCATTTCGTGCAGGCTTTGCGTGGCGCGCGCGGAGAGCTCGGGATCGAACGCGGCCAGCACGCGCGGGCCGCCTTCGATCAACAGCACGCGCGTGGCATCCGGCTTGATCGCGCGAAAGTCACGCGCCAAGACGAAGGTCGCTAGCTCGGCGATAGCGCCCGCAAGCTCCACGCCGGTTGCCCCGCCGCCGATCACCACGAACGTGAGGTGCCGACGCTGCGCCGCCAGATCCGGCTCTCGCTCGGCAGCCTCGAACGCCAGCAGCACGCGCCGACGGATCTCCACGGCGTCGTCTAGATCCTTCAAGCCCGGCGCGACATGAGCCCACTCGTGATGGCCGAAGTAAGAGTTGACGGCTCCAGGTGCCAGCACCAAATAGTCGTATTCGAGCGCGCCGCACTCGCGCGTCACCACCCGACGAGCCTCGAGCTCGACCTGCGTGACCTCGGCCAACAACACGCGAGCGTTGTCCACCTGGCGCAGCACGCTGCGAATCGGCGTGGCAACTTCATTGGGCGCCAAGCCGGCCATCGCGACTTGATAGAGCAAAGGTTGAAATAGGTAGTGATTCGAGCGATCGACCAGGGTCACGTGCACCGGCGCCGCCGCCAGCGCTTTTACGGCCGCGATGCCACCAAAACCGCCGCCAATGACGACCACTCTTTTGCGGAGCTTAGACGGTTGCACTCACTCAACTTAGTGCCAAACCTGTCCGCCGCAATGGCCGATTCGCCCCTCGAACGTGGCGTTTCGCGCTCCATTGAGAGCGGACTTCCATGCAACACGCGGCGGAGCTACCCGCAAGAGCCCGCGGGGGCGATCAGCTCCGCTTGATGCCTGAATTGCGCATCTGTTGCTCGAGCGCCCGGAAGCGATGCGCCAATGCCCGCACCAGAGCGCCGGTCCAGCCGTCGAAGCCGAGGCCAGCGGTCATCGTCGCCTGATCCAGCACCAGCACCGTGACTTGATCCACTGCCTGCACGCTCGCGGCGCGCGGTTCGGCCAAGAGCAGCGCCATCTCTCCGAACACGTCACCGACGGTCATCGTGCCCAGCGTCTCTTGCTGGCCATCGCGCGCGCGCTGAGCCCGGCACGTCCCGCTCACGATCATGTACGCTTCCTCACCCAGCTCGCCCTCGCGAATGATCAGCGCTCCGGGCGCAAAGCTCTTACGCGGCAAATGCAGGCCTCCCTGCAGGAAGCCGCGCACGTCGTCCTGCAGTTCGACCACGGTTTGGTGGCGATCGTCCGGGTTTACCGCCACGGCTTTGTGCACGATGCTCCGAATGCGCTTCGAGACTCCGATGCCGAGCGTCGCATCGTCAATCGGTACGACCTTGCCAGCAACGGCTTGCGCCAAAACGTAGTCGGCGTTCATCGACGCACCGTAGGGCATCTTACCGCTGACGATCTCGTACAAGATCGCGCCCAGGCCGAAGATATCACTGCGCTCGTCCATCTCCTCGGGATTGCCGCGCGCTTGTTCCGGCGCCATGAACGTCGGAGTGCCAACGGCTCCGGGCGCCTCCATCTGCGCGCGCTCGCCCGAGGCGGGACGAGTCTTGGTCAGTCGTGAGAGCCCCCAATCCATCAGGTAAACCTGGCCGAAGCCGCCGACCATGATATTTTCTGGCTTCAGATCCCGGTGAATGACGCCGCGGTGGTGAGCATAAGCCACGGCGTCGCACACCTTCAGAAAGATCTCGAGCCCCTCCTGCAAGCGCTCGGTCGAGCCGACTGGGTGCGCAGGGTCCCGCAACCAAGTGTCGAAGTTGATGCCTTGCACCAGCTTCATCGTGAAGTACGGCACGCCCTCGCTGGTGATCGCGAGCTCGTGCACGGGCACGATGTTCGGGTGCTCGAGCTGCCCCGTCATCTGCGCTTCGGCGATGAAGCCTTCCCGGTACATCGGCACCTTGGCAAGCTCGCGGTCCAAGCGCTTGAGCGCCACGTGCCGAAGCAGATTGCGATCGGTCGCCGGATGAATGCGCCCCATGCCGCCGCGTCCAAGCTCCGGAAAAATGCGTAAATGAGCGGGCGTCGGGATCCCCTCTTCGGCGATCTCGGCAGCACTCACCCGGTGCTCACCCCGCACCGGAATGGTCTCGATCACGTGCACAGGCTGAGCAGGGGCCTCAGCAACATCTCGATTGCTCTTCACGCAGCGCTCCTCGGCACTAGGATTCTACTAGCGTGAGGACCGTAACACCCCGTCGGGAGGCTGGCGAGGGTCGGCCGCCACCGTGAATAGTGCAATAAAATCCTAGACTTTTAGCGATATAGGAGCTCGACACGCAGACGAAACAGAGCCCCAGGGATGCTCCCGGGATGTCTCACAGCGAGCGCAGTTTTAGCCTCGATTTCCATCGCCTGCGTGAGCGCTACGCCGCCAGCGCCCTGACTCCGACGGCACTCGTCGAGCAGCTCGCGGACGTTTGGCAAGCCAGCTTTGCCAAGCACGTCTGGATCCATCTCGAGACGAAAGACCAGCTACTCGCAGCCGCGCGGCGGCTCGAGCAACGCAAGGCGGCTGGCGAAGCGCTGCCGTTGTACGGCTTGCCATTCGCGGTGAAGGACAACATCGACGTCGCAGGCATGCCCACCACTGCGGCCTGTCCCGGCTTTTCGCACGTACCAACGGAGAGCGCCTTCGTCGTGCAACGCTTGCTCGCGGCAGGCGCGCTAGTGGTCGGCAAGACCAACCTCGACCAATTGGCGACCGGTCTGGTCGGCGTGCGCTCACCGTACGGCGTGGCCGAAAATCCGTTCGACGCCGAGAGAATTCCCGGCGGCTCGAGCTCCGGCTCGGCAGTCGCGGTGTCGTCAGGCTTGGTCAGCTTCGCGCTGGGCACGGACACGGCCGGCTCGGGCCGTATCCCCGCGTCGTTCAACAATTTGGTCGGACTCAAGCCGACTCGCGGCTTGCTCAGCACGAGCGGGGTCGTACCCGCCTGCCGCAGCTTGGATTGTGTGTCCGTTTTCGCGCTCACCGTCCCGGACGCCAGCCTGGTCGCAGAAATTGCCGCTGGTCCCGACAAGAGCGACGCCTATTCGCGGGCAGATGCCGATCGGGTGCGGTTCGTGCCGGGCGACGCGCCGTCTTCGTTCCGATTCGGGGTACCCAGCGCGCCTTACCTCCAGGAGCTCGACTACGGCGGCACGCGCGCTGATTTCGAACGCGCCGTGGAGCGCCTGAAGCGCCTGGGCGGCACTCCGGTCGAGCTCGACTTCGAACCCTTCCATGCCACCGGACAAATGCTGTACGAAGGCGCATTCGTGGCCGAGCGCGCCGCTTCGCTGCACGGCATTTTGAGCAAGAATCCGAGCGGCGTCTTGCCCGTGATCACGAAGGTACTCAGCCGCGCAGAAGGCTTCAGTGCCAAGGATGCTTTCCTCGGCATGCAGACCTTGGCAGAGCATGCGCGGCGCACGCTTTTGGCATGGCCGAGCATCGATCTATTCATCGTTCCCACCACACCGTTCTTCCCCAAAGTGAGTGAAGTCGAAGCCGATCCGATCGGCCTCAACTCACGCCTCGGCGCGTTGATGAATTTCGCCAATCTGCTCGATCTGTCTGCGCTCGCCGTGCCCTCGGATTTGCGCGCGGACGGCTTGCCGTTCGGCATCACGCTGTTCGGCAAGCGCGACGCCGACGCCTTTCTGGCCGCGATCGGCGACGCTTTTCAGCGCGACGTGGCCGGCACCCTGGGCAGCAGCGCAGCTCGCTTGCCGCCCGCGGCTTCGCCCCGCACCGCGCAACCTGGCAACCTATTGTTGTCCGTGGTCGGCGCGCACCTGAGCGGACAACCTCTGAACAAGCAGTTGACCGAGCTCGCCGCCAGGCTCGTGCGCACGTGCAAGACGGCCGCCGAGTATCGTTTGTACGCGCTACCCAATACCGCCCCGCCCAAGCCCGGCCTGGTGCGCGTGAGCAGCGGCGGCAGGGCGATCGAAGTCGAGGTTTGGGAGCTGACCCCGGAGGCCTTCGGTCAATTCATGAAAGGCGTACCGGCACCGATGACCATCGGCACGTGCATTCTGGAAGACGGCAGCAAGGTGCACGGCTTCGCTTGTGAACCGATTGCGCTCGAGGGCGCGACCGACATCAGCGAGTTCGGTGGCTGGCGCGGCTACCTGCTCCGCAAATGAAAAAACCGCCCCGGGCAAGCGCTCGGGGCGGTTTCTTTTGGGGTGCTCCTGTGCGGCGGAGCTACACGAACTTGGATTCTTGCAGCGTCACTTGGCCATTTCTAGCGCCTGCTCGATCCAGAACACGCCTGCCTTGGGACCGCCCATGCACTCACCATCCGACTCACCCGGGCGCTTCAGCCACAGGTAGCCGTCGATCAAAGGATCGTTGGTGACGGTAGTCGGGGGCTTACCGATCTTGCGACCGGGCGGATTGCACCAAGCGTTGTCGGGCGCGGAGCCCGCGCCGTTGCGGCTGGTATCGATCACGAAGTGCGCGCCGCCGAGCAAGGCCGAGATCTTCTTGCCGAACACGGTGTTCTCTTCGGTCGAAACGTAGTTCGAGGTGTTGAGGGCGAAGCCGTGAGAGTCTTCGATCCCGGCGGGCTTCAGGCGCTCGGCGAATACTGGCGCGGGTTCCCAGTGCGCGTGCCCGCTGTCGATGTAAACGACCGCCTTGGGATTCTGACGCAGCACCCAGACTGCGTCCTTGATCAAGGCCAGGCGCTCGTCCTGCTGCGCTTGAGTGAGGCAGTTGTCCTTCTTCAAGAGGCCGATCGCATCCGGCTCGAGAATGAAGATTGCAGCCTCACCGTGGGTAGCTGCGGCGATCCGACGAATCCAACGCTTGTAGTGGTCCGCAGTCTTGAGACCGCCAGCGGATTCCTGACCGCAATCGCGATGTGGCACGTTGTAAGCGATGAACGCGGCGGTCGCGCCCTCGGCCTTGGCTTGCGTGATGTTGTACTCGACCGTGCGGTAGATGTTGCTGTTCCACTCACCGAGCCACAGCGCTTGCGGCTGATTGGCGATCTTGTCCAAAATCGCGGCCTTCTCGGGCTCCTTGGCGCGAATGCTGTTGGCGCGTAGCATCGCGTTCGAATTCGGATCGACCCACAGCTTGACGCCCTGCAGCGGATTACCAGTGGCCTTGGGCGGCTTCGGCGCAGCAGTGATCGGACCGTCGTCACCCGGATCGCCGTCACCCTGCTTGTGCTTGCCGCCAGAAGTCGAGCCCGAAGGATTGTTGGCGAGCGGCGTACCCTCCGCAGGCGAGCAAGCAACGAACAGCGACGCTGCCACCATCAGGCACGACGCAGCGAGCCCAACGCGTTTCAGCGGGGCACCTGGAACCGCTAACAGGTGGGGAGAGAGCTTCATGGGAGTCTCTATCTACGGATTGTGGTGCAGAAGGCAAGGGTCGGCAGGTTTCAGCAGAAACAATGCGGTTCAGCAGGCGCTCGGTGGGCTCTGGGCCAAACCTGGAACCGGTTCTACATGGCGAGCAATGCGCCAATTGCGGCCGCCTGCGAGAAGTCCGCAAATACGTAATGGGCCCCGCTGGCTTGCAGCTCGGCAACCGAGTAGCGCCCGGTAGCCACGCCAATGCACTCCGCGCCGATCGCCCGTGCCGCCTCCACGTCACGGGGCGTGTCACCGATCACGACGACGCGGCAGCTGGTCACCGGCACCCCCAACTGCTGCGCGCCGCGCTCGGCTCCCAAACGAATCACCTCCGGCCGCGCTTCGGCGTCACAGCCGAAGCCGCCGAAGCCAAAGTGATGATGCACGCCCACGCGCTCGAGCTTGATGCGCGCGCCTTGGCGCACGTTGCCCGTGCCCAGCCCCACGGCCATGTTCGCTGCCTGTGCCGCGGCGATCGCCTCCTGCATGCCGGGCAGCAAGCGAAAGCTGGCAGCGTCGGCCCTCGATACCTCGTCTTCGAGCGCGAGCAAATACTCCGCCAGCCAAGCGTCGATCGCTTCAGCCGTTGGCTCGACACCAATCGCCGTCAGCCCCATGCGAGCGATCAGGCGATCGGTCATGCCGTCGAAGCCGAATGAATCACAAGCATCCGCCCGTCCGTAGAGCTTGAGAAACGCGCGGCTCACCGAACGCCGCCCGGTACCTCCCGTGACGATCAAAGTGCCATCGATATCGAAGAGTGCGACTGTGGGGCTAGGCATGACTTGGGGGCGGCGAGAATGCGTGCAAAACGTAGCGCAGGCCAGCCCTTCACGGCAAAACCCTGCACATCTGCGCAAATGACCTGCTGCCAGCTGAGGTCACTCGGGACCCACGCGGGAAGGGACTGCCGCGCTCACGCGACGTGGTAAGCTTCGAAGGTCCATGGAGCTTCCGAACAGCAAGGTCAGGCACGGGTTGGTGGCGGCGTATGCCGAGGTCGTGGGAAGCCTCGGCTTGTTGTCGACCGAGCGCGCGCTCGTGTTGCCGAATGGCGAGTTCTTTCCGGATCGGTTCACCGCGGACGAGCCCAGTGTCCAGCGCATGCTCGATCGCTTGCTAGAGCACGCGGGGCTCGCGGACATGGCGCTCGTGGTTCGCTTCTGGGGCGAGTCCGCTGCCAGCTGCGGTACCGGCGCGTGCGGCAGCTGCGGGCCCACGCAAGCGGAGCCCGAGTCAGAGTCGGTACAACGCCTGCTCGACGCCGGTGAACATTGGCAGGTCAACGTGCTGCCCGCCGAAGTCGGCTCACCGGTCGCGCTGGGCTCAGCCTTGTGCCACGCCATCGCGCTCGCCGTACTGCGCGAGTCAGACACACCGCCCCAAAATTTGCCGTTGGATTTAGCCGTTGATTTGACCGCAATCGCGCTCGGCTACGGCGTACTTTTGCTGGAAGGCTCGCACATCTACCGAAAGTCGTGCGGCGGCCCGTCGATCGCCCGCGCCACCGTGCTCGGGCCAAGCGAGGTCGCGCTCGTGCTTTCGCTGTCTGCGGCGGTGAACGAGCAATCGCTGCGCAAGGTCGGCAAACACTTGTCGGCCACCCAGAGTGAAGCCTTCTCCGAAGCCGCCGCCTGGGCCGATTCGAATCCGATACTGGTGCAAAGCCTGCGCAGCGATCCAGGCCGGGTCGCGCGCGGTCAGTTCCAATTGCGAGAACCGAACTCGTGGCTCGGTCGTTGGCTCGGCAGCAAGTTGCGCCGCGCACCGAACGCACAATCTGCAACGACTATCGAAGAGCTCGAGGCCGCTCTGGGCGCCGGCAGCAGTCCGCGTCCCGCGCTCAAACCACGTGATCCGAAGCTAGACGAGATCAAGCGATTGGTCGACGAAGCCCTCAGCGAATAGAGATTTTCCCTCCATTTGCGACGATTGCCATTCCGCCTCTGCCGTAAGGCGCGCAACCACGTGCCAGCGGGCCGCAGCGGCTGGTGAAATGGCGTACTTGTAGGCAAAAAGCGACCCAACTAAGGGGATCCAATCCGGTCGCTTTCGTATAAGAGTGTTGCTCCTGGAGATTCCGTCTCTGGGTGCTTATGCGCGGTGGCCACTTGGTCCGGGGAACCTGACCCGAGGAGAATTTATTCGATGAACAGCAAGCGTTCGATGTGGAAACTACTTTTGGGCGTGGTGGGCGTGGGGTTGCTCGTCACGAACTGCACGGTGAAGACGGCCGACGACGACTGTAGCCCCCCGGGCAGCAAGAAGACCGGTTGTGATTGCCCGGGCAACACCGAGGGCTACCAAACCTGTCTCGATGACGGCACCTACGACGCCTGTTTTTGCCCCACATCCAACGTCGGCGGCGGCTCGAATGCCGGCGCATCGAGCGCGGGCGCATCGACCGCGGGCGCATCGACCGCAGGCGCGAGCAACAGCACAGCCGGCAAGGGCGGCGCATCCTCTGAGGGCGGCGCGTCCTCCTCTGCGGCTGGCGAGGGTGGCTCGGGTGAAGAAGCGGGCGCTGGGGGCGCGGCGCCTGTCGTCTACGCCAACTGCGTTGAGTGCTTGAACGACCGTTGCGCCGCCGAGTACGCTGCGTGCGACGCCGACCCAGCCTGTATCAGCGCGGAGCTCGATGGCTCCGGTCAATACGAACGAGTTGCAGCGTGCATCGATAAAGAGCGGATCAAAGGCGTCGTGAAGCGCGACGTGGCTCGAGGCTGCGGCGTGACGATCGGCGCGAACCCGGCGCCCAGCTTCGACGAGTGGGCGCCAGAGGGCATGGCTGCAACGACGACCGCGCTCTTGAACTGCATGGCCGATGCTCCCGGCGCCACAGCGGCTAGCTGGGCGAATGACGACGCCAACTATCCTGTGGACGCCAACGACATGATTCATCCGACGCCCTGGCCGGCGAACACCTGCGCGAAGGACGCCTGCACTTCAGGCCTCTAGAACCCTTCAGAGCGCCGTTCTCGATCCCTCAGACTTTCAGAGATTTGGTTCACATGAATACACGATACGTCCTCGCGGCCGCAGCGCTGCTCACCTCATTCGCAATAGAACCGGGTGCCCAAGCGCAGGGAGCACCCACCGCTGCAGCTGCGGCCGCAAGGCGACAAAAGCTAGCGGCGCAGCAGGCCGCCGCGATCGCTTCGGCCAAAGCCGCCGCGGCCGCGGCACCGACGACAACACCGCCCCCCGTCGCAACGATCAATCGCCCGGCAGCCACTGCAACGCCGACAGCGGCCGCAACGACCACCCCGACGGCAGCCGCAACAACCACCCCGACGGCGACCGCGACCCCCACGGCCGCTGCCTCAGTTGCTCCGCCCAAGGCGACCGCAAGCGCCGCTCCGGCGACCAGCGGCAGCGCTGCTCCGGCTCCTGCTGCCGCCCCAAACACTCCTGCGATTGCACTCGACATCGAAGCCCTACGCAAGACCCGCCCCGATCGCCGGCACGCTGAGTTCGTGAACCTGCAATCTCGCTGGGGCAACTTGCTGAATGACCCACGGATCGCAGATGAGCTGAAGCTGCATTCTCAGCGCTTGGCCTATTTGCAGCGCATTCGCGCACTAGGCGCGAAAGATCCGGCCTTCGTGAAGAGCGTGGATGCGTTGATTACCAAGGAAGAAACTCGCAATTCGGATGCGCTCAACGCACTCCGCAGCGGCGCCCTGCCCGCTGCAGCCGCCCCCGCCGCTGGAGCCACCAAATGAACCTGCGCCCCTTTTATGCTCTGCTGCTGCTGAGTTCGCTTGCTGAACTCGGCGGCTGCAAGGACCTGCTGAAGAAAAAAGACTCCGAGCCGGCACCATCAGCGGCGCCGGTCGGCGTGCCACCGGCAGTAATCGCGCCGCTGCCCACGACTGCGCCAGTGCCCGAGGTTCCGGCGCCTTTGGCAGTTGACGAAAAATCCGTACCCACCCCGCAGGACTTCGAAGACGAAGCCTTCGAGAAGGTCACAGCGGCCAACTTCAAAGCGCAATTTGCGACTTTGAGTGCAGCAGTTGCCAAAAAGCCATAATTTGCAGCCAACACTCCGTCGAAGTTCGCCGATCCGCTCGGCGGGCTTCTTCGTTTTATTGGCAATATTGCCTCGCCGCGTTTTTCCAAGCAACCGGTTCCCCCAGCCTTCCGACCATACCGTTGTCGCCTAATATTGACGATAGTACGGAGTCCGGCATTGGCGCTCAGCGCCCTTGGGGAACGCAATGGCACAAACTGTTTCCGCGATTCTGATCACAGGTTTCTGCTCATCCGCGATGATGCTCGGGGCAATCTCAAGTTGTTCGGGCCCCTTCCATTCTTGCTACGAAAGGCGGTCTTGTCCGCCCGACCCAAGCGAGAGTGGGTCCGCCGGTGAGGCGGGAGCACCGGAGCGACCTGCAACTGGCGGGACGGGCGGCGTTGGCGAACAAGCTGGAGCCCCCAATGATAGCGTGCCAGCAGGTGCTGCAGGTGCTGCAGGTGCTGCAGGTGCTGCAGCCGACGGAGGGGAAGCGGGATCGGAGGGACTTCCCACTAACGAATGCGCCGCCGGGACGTCGAACTGTAGCGCGAATGCCACGTGTACGGATACCGACGCTAGCTTCACGTGTAAGTGCAAGCCAGGGTACATCGGCAGTGGCGTCACCTGCGAGTTGAAGAGCTGCGTCGGGCTCCCGGCCAATTGCGGAATGTCGTCGAATGACGACTGTTGCGCCAGCCTTGTCGTGACGGGTGGAACCTTCGTGATGGGCGCATCGACCACTGCGAGCGTAAGCGCGTTCGCGCTCGACAAATACGAGGTGACCGTGGGTCGCTTTCGCCAATTTGTCGCGGCTCGCAGCGCTCCACCTCAAGACGGGGCAGGCAAGCACGCCTTGATCGCGAGCAGTGGCTGGCAAAGCGATTGGAATCCTTCTCTGCCGGCAACACTCCCGTTCGATTGTTCCACTGCCGACAACTGGACCTGGAACCCCGCTGGGACGAATGACCGACTCCCGATGAACTGTGTCAGCTGGTACGAGGCTTTTGCGTTCTGCGCTTGGGACGGCGGGCGTTTGCCGACAGAGGCCGAGTGGGAATACGCAGCATCCGGAGGCGCATCGGAGTTTAAGTACCCGTGGGGGAACGAACCGGTGTTGACGGGTATGCAGGACGCCACCGCTGCCTACGCCAACTATTACGGTCTCGGCGATGGCTCTGGACCAGCGGATTATAGCCCGAAGGACGTGCTTCCCGTGGGATCGAAGCCCCTCGGGCGCGGCAAGTATGGGCAGATGGACCTGTCAGGCTCTCTGAGCGAGTTCACGCTGGATTACGCTGGCGGCCTACCAGAATTGTGTACCAACTGCGCCAACTTGACCGTCGGGAACGGGGCTCGCGTCCTTCGCGGCGGCTATTTTGGCAGCGCTGGCGGTAGTCTTTTGGCAACAACCCGGCCCGGGCTCGTACCGGACAAGCATCAAGTACCCAACGGGATTCGTTGCGCACGGGACCCTTGAGGCTCCGATGCCGGGAGCCTTCACCAAGGTCACGGCCGCCAATTTCAAAGCGCAGTTCGCGCTGCTGAAGGCGGACATCGGCAAATAGCGCCGTCGCTACGCAATCAGCTCGCCGAGCATGAAAACTCGGCGAGCTTGACGCATGCTTAGTTCGTGCTGAACCAGCCCAGCTGGGCGTACGTATGCATTCCCGCGCCAATGTCGAAATAGTTCCAGCCGTCGATGGCGGGAGCAAACATCGCCGGGCTGGTGCACGAGCCGTCAGTGTTGTTGACGACCACCGTGACATCGTTGACTTTGAACGTTCGTCCCTGAAAGTTCGAGCAGACGACAGCAGTGAAGGCGGACTTGGTGCGATAGCAAGCCGCAGCGGTCGTGCCGACTGAGCCCGTATCTCCGCTCGCTGCGGCCGGGAGGTCTTTGGGATTACTGCAAGGCCCGGTGCTCGTACCGCCAGCAGTACCTAGCGAGCCACCAGCAGAGCCGCCGCCAGCACCACTGGAACTGGTTCCAGCCTTGCCACCCATGTTCGAGCCCGAGGCACCA
>DATEPG010000079.1:0-27390 GCA_035273265.1 Polyangiaceae bacterium | reverse complement strand
AGCAGGGAGCAGCAGATAGTACCGAAAATCGAATGTTTCCGGCGAGCAACTCAGGACAATCCCGGTGCTCCTCAACTCCAACAACAGTTTGCCGAGTCCTTGTTGTCTGCGATTCAAGCGCGACAAGCTCCATGCGATGCCGCGCGGGTGGAAAGCTGCACTGCCGAAGCCGAGGTTGCCCTACAGGCAGCGGCGAGACTCGACCCCAAGGCGTGGCGGCCCGGCTATCTCATGTCGAAAATTCTGCTCGCCCGCAACGACACCTTGGGCGCAGCCCAACAATTGACGCGAGTGTGTCCGCACGGCATCGAAGGTGACCAGTGCTGGCAGGAGGCTGTGACGACCGCGGTCAAGAGCGGTTCCGTGGAGGCAATGTCGACGGCGGCGAACGCCTTTGCAGCACGACCGTGCGACGGCAGCGAGTCGTGCGCGGACAAGTTCGATTGGCTCGCAAGCAACCTCCACGCGGGCAACCCCGTGCTTGCCAACACCTTTTTTGCCAAAGCCGCTGAGACCGACCCATCGGCGAGTCGATGGCTCAAGGCGGCAGAGCACGCCACGCAAGCCCACCTTTACGGGGTCGCGCGTGCCGCCTTGGAGCGCGCCGATCGCAGCCCCGACGCTTCGGTCACCAGCCGTGCTCGCGCCGCGCTTCTGATGGAGCGTATCGCGCGAGACACGGGCAGTTCCCGCTAGCTCAGCTGGCGGGTGATTCTGGCGCTGCCGCGTAAGTCGCGTAGTAGCCCGCGTAATAGTAGGTGTCGGTCGACTGTGCGGCGTTCAGCACGAAGCCAGCGCAGGTGGCGCCGACGTCGCGTAGCGAACGCATCGCTCGTTTGGCTGCGTCGCGCCGCGTGGCCAATGCCCTCACCACGAGAACCGTCGCGTCGACGCGCGTCGATAGAATCACACCGTCAGTCACCAGACCGATTGGCGGACTGTCGATGATGACCCGATCGAATTGCGCGCGCAGCTCCTGCAGCACCCGACCGAATGCTTCGCTATGCATCAAATCAGCGGGGTTGGGGGGGGTGGGGCCCGCTCGCAGGATCGAAAGATTCGGGATTTGTGTCTCGAGCACGAGTGAGGGGATCTGACCCGGTTCGAGCAGCGCGGTCGTGACGCCTTTGTCGTTGCGCTCGCCGAACACCGAGTGGACGCGCGGTTTTCGCAAATCGCAATCGACCAGACACACTGAATGACCGGTCTGCGCGATCGCGATCGCCATACTCGTCGCTACCGTGGTCTTGCCTTCGGCCGGGCCGGCGCTGGTCACCAGCAAGCAACGATACGGGTTGTCGGGTGACATGAACATGAGGTTCGTGCGGATAGCGCGAGCGGCCTCGGCCACGACACTCTTCGGGTGCGTGTGCACGAGCAATTCAGTGGATTCGGAGTTAGCCAATGCGCCAGTGCCGATGCTGTCGCGCTCGCCCTTGGCCTTCTTCGTGCGTTTGCGGCCGTATTCATAACCCAGGTTCAGTTTGCTGCCATCGCGCGTGACGACCGGCAGCGAGCCCAGGACGGAGAGGCCGAGCTCTCGTTCGATGTCCTCCGCCGTACGCACGGTTCGATCCAGGAGTTCCCGGCCTGTGGCGCCAGCGAAACCGAGCAATAGGCCGAGCGCGATACCGACCGCAAAATTGGTGGCGGTCTTCGGGTACACGGGCGCTGACGGCTTGAGCGGGCGGTCTAACACCCGCACGTTGTTGAACGGCGCCATCTTGGACAGACCGCTCTCAGTCGATCGTTCGAGCACCATTCCGAACAGCTTTTCCGTGCTCTCTTTCGAACGGTGCAGGCGGCTGTACTCCAGCTCCTTCAGATTCAGTTGCATCGCCTCTTTTCGCGCGCCTTCATAGAGGGAGGACAACCCTTGCAGGTTGTGGTTGACGTTCGCAAGCTCCATCTCCGCGCCATTCTTGATGTTCTGCAGCTCTTGGGCGATCGCTGCGCGCGCGCTCTCCACTTGGGCATTGAGCCTCTGTACCTCGGGGTGCTTCTCGTCTTTGCCTCCAGCTCTGAGCATCATCAGACTGGTCTTTGCCTCGACAAAGGCGCTGCGCAGCGCGTTGAGGGTCGGGTTCGTCACCAGCTCGGTCGCGGGTATTTCCCCTGGGTCTTGAGGGTCGATCTCCTTCACGATCGAAAGGCGCGCCGCCACGGCTTCTTTCTTGCCCTTCAACTCCGTCAAGTTGGAGTTGAGCTGCTGGATTTCGGCTCGGACCATGTTCGATTGGTCGGCGTAGGAAACCGAGAGCAGATTGTACTTGAGCTTGAAGTCATGGAGATTCATCTCCTGTGATTCGAGGTCTGACTTGAGCCGCTTGAGCTGAACGTCGAGCCACTCCACGGTTTTGTTCGTGGCGTCCATGCTCGTGTCGAGGTTCTGCTCGACATAGCTGTCTACCACTGCCGACAAGACCCGCTGTGCACGCGCTGGAACCGAGTCAGTGTATTTTACTCGTGCCAGGCGACTGTCTTGAATGGATTCGACCTTCAACCGAGCGCGCAGCACTTCAGCTGCGGCTTCCAACGTTACAGGTGATGACGGGCTGGCCGGTGCGCCGCCATCGGGCTGATTCATCAGGAACGCGCGATCGGTAGTCAGTCCCAGTTTTTTTACGACCAGCTCGGCCACCCGCCGCGAGGTGATCACCTGGTACTGGGTGGCGAAATACTCCTGATTGCTCCAGTAGCTGTCCGAGCCCGACTCAGCCTGGTGCCCCAGCGGTGTCAACGGTTGGGGGTCGAGCTGGACGGTCGCAACAGCCTCGTAAATCCGAACCTGGTTCGAGGTGTAGATCGAGACGCCGACCAGCGAAGCGACGAACAGCAACAGCATGATCGCCCAATGCTTGCGCACGGCTCGCATGACGAGTGCCGGCGAGAACCCTGGTTGTTCAGTCTCACCGGAGGCTACGGGAGGGAGCGATGAAATCATGAGAATGTTTGCTTCTAACCCAGTACGGCGACGCGGTCGGTCGCCATTTCAGGTTCGGCGGGCTCCTGACGGGGGAGGAGCTCACTTCCAAAGGCGACTAATGCGCCCGCTAGTTCGTCCACCAAAATCTGCAGCAGCACGTCGACCTGAGGGCTCGGATCTTCCATATCCGAGCTCCAGCGAAAGCGCACGCTTGCAATGGCGTCAAATTCCGATCCGATCGGAAAAGTGAGTTCGACCAAGTCCCGCTTGCTGGAATCAGGCGCGAAGCTGCTGCGCGAGCGAGGCCCGGTGCCATTGGCCGCCCCGGACGAGAGCACCTCGACGAAGGAAATGGGTGTTTCAGTCGTGAGTCGGTCGAGAACCTTTAGCGCGCTCTCTTCACCCGATGCCTTGGACATCGAAACGATCAGACTGGGTATCACCCGTCTGAGGTTCTCGGTGAACGGATCACGCAGCCGCGCCGTTTGACGTTTGCGGAAGTGAAGGTACTCGAAGTAGCCCAGAAATCTGACCAGACCGACGAAGACCAGCGACACCGAAAGCAAGGCCAGGCCCACATGCCAGCTTCGGCCCAGGGAGACGGCGATGGCGCCCGCTGCGAGCAGGCTGGAAATCCCGTACAGGAAAACGACCGCGCGCCGATGGGTGAGCCCAAGGTCTAACAGCCGATGGTGAACGTGCCCGCGATCGGCCGAGAAAATCGGACGGCGTTCGAGCACACGGCGGAACATGGAAAATAACGTGTCGAAGATCGGCACGCCCAAGGCCAGCACTGGCACGAGTAGGGAGACCGCGGTCGAAGCCTTCTGCTGGAGGCCGCCGCCAGCAAGCGCTGTGGTGGCGAGCACGAAGCCGAGGAAGTAGCTGCCCGAGTCGCCCATGAAGATGCGCGCCGGGTTGAAATTGAAAAAGAGGAAACCGACCAAGGCTCCCATCAGCGCAGCCATGGTCAACGCGACGAACGCCGAGCCCGAGATGCTGGCAATGACGAAGCTGGTGAAGGCTGCGAAGAACGTGACGCCGGCAGCGAGACCATCGAGACCGTCGATCAGGTTCACCGCGTTGGTCACACCAACGATCCAGAGGATGGTCACCGGAAGGGCGAACACTCCCATCTGCAAGACGCCGATCAGCGGCAGCTCGACAGCCTGGATCTGGAAGCCACACGCAAAAGCGAACATTGCGACCAGGACCTGCGCGCCCAGTTTGTACTGAGCTCGCACGCCACGCGCGTCATCCAACGCGCCGACCGCGCAGATCGCGGTGCCACCGCCGACCACCGTTGCGACTTGCAGCCAGCTGCCCTGAAGCGCTCGCATCACCAGCGGGTCGCGCAGGGCGAGCAGCACCACCGGGATTGCCCACGCGAAAGCCAGGCCGATACCCCCCAAGCGAGGGATCGCGCGGCCATGGACGTGCCGACCACCCGGCACGCTGACTGCGCCGATTCGCAATGCGAGGCGCCGAACCAGGGGTGTCACGAGCACGCTCAAGATGAGCGAGCCAAGACAAGCGACGACGTAACTCTTCATTGACGGGTTCCCAGACCGTGATGTTTGTTGCCGCTCCCGGCGTGGACGTTCAACAAGGCGGGACGCTAAACTAAAAGACGTACATCGTCCAGCGAGCAGTGGTTCGCCAATTCCCGCCACACTGCATGCGTGACGACATCTCTTCACTCTTGTATATGCCCACACAAATGCCACGCGTTGTGCTGATTTCCGGGGACTTCGTGCAGACCGGTGGAATGGACATGCCAAATTTTGCCGTCGCGCAGCGACTCGCAGACTGTGGCGTTTCGGTGCAACTGGTCGCCTTCCGCATCGCGGATGAACTCAAAAAATACTCGAACGTCGAGTGGTGCAGGGTACCCAAGCCGCTGCGCTCGTATTTCCTCGGCTTGCCCTTGCTCGATCGAATGGGTAGGAAAATTGCCAAAAAATGCCTGGATCGCGGGGGCCGAGTGATCGTCAACGGTGGCAATTGCCAAGTGGCTGACGTGAACTGGGTGCACTACGTCCACGCGGCGCACCAAGCGACGACTGCTTCCTCGTCACTCGTTCGACGCGCGCAGCAAGCGTTGTCTCAGCGACTGAGTCTCGAGCAGGAGCGCTCCGCGTTGCTCAAGGCTCGCCTGATCATCGCCAACTCGGAGCGCACCCGAAGCGACCTCATCGAGAAGCTCGGCGTCGACGACTCACTCATTCGCACCATCTACTATGGGATCGATCCCGAGCGCTTCTCGCCACCCGATGCACAACGTCGCAAACGATTGCGTGAGCAATTGAACCTAGCGGACCGGCCACAGGTCGCATTCGTCGGTGCGTTGGGCGATCGCCGAAAAGGGTTCGATACGCTGTTTTCCGCTTGGTCCTCCTTGTGTCGACAGCCGTCGTGGGACTGCGATCTCGTGGTCGTAGGTCGAGGTGCGGAGCTGCCGTTGTGGCAAAAGCGAGCGCGTGACGAGGGCATCGAGACGCGCATCCGATTTCTTGGCTTTCGCAAAGACGTGCCGGACGTGCTTGCAGCGTGCGACGCGCTCGTCGCTCCGACGCGCTACGAAGCGTACGGGCTCGGCGTGCAGGAAGCGCTCTGCACCGGACTACCCGCGCTCGTCAGCGCGACGGCGGGGGTCGCCGAGAGGTATCCATCGCAGCTGGCTGAGCTATTGCTGGGCGAGCCGGACAGCGCTGCCGAACTCGAGGCAAGTTTGTGGAACTGGCGACGCCACCAGGAGCGATTGCTCGCTTCGGTGCGCGGCTTGTCGGCCGAGTTGCGACAGCGAACCTGGCAGGTGATGGCGGAAGATGTTCGCGCGTTGCTCGACTGATTATGCTGCACCGGCCGTCGCCCGACCGCTGGGGCTGCCTCAGCTCGAGCGCCCTGCGTGGGCCCTCAATCGGTGAGGTGATGACGAGGGCCGGTGGCGGTCTCTCGAGAGTTGAACTAGAAATCGCAGACAACTCAGTTCATCGTCTTCGCGATCACATCCTCGACGACGGCGCTTTTCTTGCGGTCCCTCAATCGTCTCGCTCAGTCAATGAAAATTCCTCCTCGTCTTCATCTGTTGTGGCGCCGGCTTAGGGCCAATCACTCCGCGAGTTTCAATCTTTCTCACTCTCAATTCGGGGAGGACATGGTCCTTCGCTCTTTGACCCGAGATCGTCCCTTGGGTTTCTACGTGGACGTGGGCGCCCATCATCCTTTTTTCTACTCCAATACCTTCCATTTTTATTCGAAGGGCTGGAGCGGGATCAATATCGATGCCGTTCCTGGCTCGATGAAGCCTTTCGTCGAACTCAGGCCGCGAGATGTCAACTTGGAAGCCTGTGTGGGAACGCCGGGTCGTTGGGTGGAGTTCTGCATTTTTGAAGAGCAAACGCTCAACACGATGGATGCGGAGGTTGCCTCGAAGCTCGTTCAGGACAACCGATCGCGCCTGCTGAGCAGGCAGAAGCTGCAGACCCAAAGCCTGGCGCAGATCCTCGAGAGCCACGTCCCTCGCGGGCAGCCGATCGATTTTTTATCGGTGGATGTGGAGGGCGCCGATCTAGAGGTTCTTCAGTCCAATGACTGGGACGCGTTTCGTCCCGAGTTCATCGTCGTCGAGAGCCACGGCACGGAGCTTCTCAAGATCCACGAAGTCCCCGTGGCAGGCTTCCTGGCTGCCCACAACTACACTCCAGTCGCAGCCACTGGTCCGTCACTGATATTCGGTCGACGCTAGGCAGCGCGTCTCAACAGACCAGCGAAGCGTGCCTTCCAGAGCCTACGGTCTTCAGGGGTGAAGACCGCAAGCCAGCAGTAGGTCAGACCGGCGCAGGCAAGAGCCCCCTCCTCGGCTAGCAAACCGACCCAGCGGAATGGCGGGACATGGACCGAGGCCAAAATCCAGACTCCAGTGACCCATGGAACCCCAAAGGCGACGGCCCGTACGATGGCGACGACGATCACGCGCGGACGGACATCATATCGTCGACACACTAGGGTGGGGCAATACCAGGCGTCGGTACAAAGGTACGCGGCAAGGGTTCCGAGGGCCACGCCCGGAACGCCAATCGCGCGCACCGCGAGCACGCTAAATAGCAGATTCAAGACGGAGCCGACGGTGCTGACGCGAAGGCGATGGCGGGTGTCACCTTGCATGTCGATCACCCATGCGAACAGGCAAACGAAGCCGAAGATGATGGAGCCCAGCGCGGTGAACAAGGCCAGCAGCGGGCCTCCGTCATACGCTGCTCCGACCCACAAGTTCATGAAGTGCTTGTTGTACGCAGCCACCGTGCCGGTCAGGGTGATGCCGAGCGTAATCAGCAGCGTCGTCAACTCCGAGAGTCGGCGTTCGAAAGCGTCTCTCTCCCCCCTGGCACGCAGTTCGAGGAGCGCAGGCCAGCTCACGACCGCGAGCCCATTCACTTGTCCTCCGGCGAGGCTGATAACACGCTGTGTCAGAAAGAGCGTGGTCACGGCGATCGGTCCGAGAAACGCAGCGACCACCATGCTGTCAGTCATTACATTGAGCCGATTCCCCATGCCCGATAAGGCAAACGGCCAACTCGTACGCCATAGCGCGGAGCGCGTGGGGAGTGGAGACGCAGCAACACCGGGAGGCATCGCCCGCCGCACACTCCAGGCCCAAATGAGGCTTGCGACTACGAGACCGAGCACGCTTGCCAAAGCCTGCCCTGGTAGCCGAAATCCAAGGTAAGCCAGGCCGAGCCCGAGCCCGGTCGTCACCAGCGATTGCGCGAGCAAGCCCAGCGTCACGACATACCCGCGCTGCGTCACCTCGAGATTGGCACGGAAGATCCCGATCGGATAGAGGAGGATCGACCCAAGAGTGATCAGCGCTGCAAGCCGCAGCTCGCCCACCATGCTCGCGCTGACCGGAATCAGCCTTGGGCAGAACCAGGTGAAGAGCAAGCCCAGCGGCAGCATGACGATGGCAGCGACTGCTGACATCAATCGCAGGCCGTAGCGAGTCAGAGCCCGCGGAGCGTGAGGATCCGTTCCTGAATACGCACGCAGCAAGAAGACGGGCAGGGCACTCGTCAGGCCGACGTCGACCACGGTCAAATAGCCGAGCCATTCCCCCATCACGCGGAAGCTGCCCAGCCGCTCCCCGCCCAGCAATCGCAAGAGGATCGGCGTAGCCACGAAGCCAGCCAGGATTGTGGCAATCGTGTAGAGCACCCCCGCCAGATACGCCCACGCGGCTCTGCGGACTCGTCCTCGTGGCTCCAAATTCGCGGGCGTCGCAGTCCCCGCCAGCTCTTGGCTAGCCCGCTCCATCACGGCTGCCGCATCCGTCGTGACGCACTGCTAAGCGGCTCGATCATCTTCCATCTAGGCGGCAACGGAACATCGGCGGACCGTACCGTCAAATAATCGCGCTCGCAATGACTCACCATCGCCACGCGCGACGCAAGCAGTGACCTCTTCCTGACGCCGTTCTGCCGGCGCTCCGCGCGCGCTTGACGAATTTGCGACCCCGGTCTAAAGGCTCGACGTCCGCATCAGGCTGCGTCCCCGTAT
Organism: Polyangiaceae bacterium; assembly: GCA_035273265.1. Taxonomy (GTDB): domain Bacteria; phylum Myxococcota_A; class Polyangia; order Polyangiales; family Polyangiaceae; genus PMG-095. The sequence goes on along the minus strand of DATEPG010000079.1, from coordinate 18,908 downwards.
CGATGACAATCATCAGCGAGCGTATCTCGCCCCTGGGCATTTTCGTCTCGTACGCATCCGGTTGCTTGACGGACTACATGCCGCACGGGGATGGTCTAATCTGCTTCAGCATTTTGGATGGGCTCGCGCGCCGCGGCCACGAAGTCTTCGCTTGCACTCCGTATAGTGCCATTCGCGTCAGCAGTCCGCGGCTGCAGGTGAGCCTCCTCGAACGTGTCATCCCCGCGGACTCGCTCGCGGGTTGGGAAGGCCTGTGGCGAGCTCGACAGTTGCTCAAGCAGCTAGTCCGAAGCGAACGGATAGATGTCACGTGGCGGATGCATCCCTACGGTGAGGGGTGTCCGGGTAAACCGCCAACGCTCGGCCGCCCGTTGATCATTGGCCCGCTTTTCCGGGGTTGGCCGCCTGAGGCTGGCGCTTCGGACCCGCCACTCCCACGACGCTTCGGCTTTAGGATAGGAAAGTATCTTCAGCCATTGGCGCGGCGCGGCTGGGATCGAGCGATGGGCTCGGCAGGACTGATTCTGTGCGCGACGCCCAACCATGCCCGCGAGGTCCGGCGTGCGTACCCAAAGGCGAAAGTCATTGTCACTCCGGTGATGGTCGATCCTCCGAGCGAGACCCAGCCGCGGGTTCGTTGGAACGGTCAAGGGCCATTCCGGTTGGTTTTCGTGGCGAACCTCGTTCGCGGCAAGAATGCTCGGCTGTTTTGTGAAGTCGTCGCCGAGCTTCGGCGCCGCGGAGCGGATGTGCGCGGAACTTTGATTGGGGAGGGGAGCGAGCGAGCTGCGATCGAAGAACTGATCGCTGCCAGCGGCCTCGCGGAACACATTTGCTTGTTGGGTCAGGTCTCAAATGCCGATGTGTTTGACCATCTCCGCGCCTCCCACTTGTTGCTGTCCGCGTCAGTTGGCGAGCCCTACGGGCGTGGCATTGCTGAAGCGATGGCGGTCGGCACCCCCGCGGTTTGCCATCGTTCGGGTGGGCCCTCCGAATTTGTGACGCACGACCAGGATGGACTGTTGATTGACGAAATGTCAGCAGCCGCATACGCAACCGCCATCCTGCGAGTGGTGGCTTCACCAAGCAGCTGGGAGTCGTTAGCGGAGGGCGCCCTTCGGACGGCTGCTCGCTGGAAGAGCGAGGTCGTGTTGGAAACGATCGAAGAAGCCCTGGTTGGACTACTCCGCGGACGCGTTTCCGGTTGATGCTGACCGCTGCCGAGGATGCCTTCGTGGTGAGAGCTTGATGGAGCGGCCGCAGGGCTTCTGCTCTCGCCGCCGGCTCCTTGCCCTAGTCGGTCACGCTCGAAAGGGTAGGGTTTCCCACCCGCTCACCCTGTGGCGACGAGAATGAACTGCGTGCCCATCAGCCCTGGAGCCGCGCGCACGCTCAGCGCATCCAGTACGGAGCCAGCCGGGCCCAGAAATCGAGAACCCGGGAAGCCGCCCTCTGACGCGCAGGTGGAGAGGCGCAACCCTGCTTGGGCAACCAAGTCCTGGGCGGTCGTCCAATCGAAGAACACGACGTGCGTGTTATCCATCAAGCCGCCTTCGGTGTATCGAAAACGGCCGATCAGGAACTGCAGGCGTTGCCGCCAGTAAAGGACGTTCGGCAGTGCGATCAAGATCGTTCCCCCGGGCGCGAGCACGGCGCGCAGACGCGCCAACACCTCGGCAGGATTTCTCAGATGCTCGAGCACATGACTGCAGATCACGCAATCGAACTGGCCCAGGTCAAGGAAATCGCACGTCTCGAGGTCGGCAACGAGGACGCGATCGAGCACTTCTCGAGCGCGCTCGGCCTCTCGCTCCGAGTGCGTGATGCCCGCCAAGTATCGACCCGGACGATCCGCCTTCAAAGCGTCGCCGAGCACGCCCGTGCCACAGCCGACGTCCAGGATACGACGGCATCCGTTTGGCACACGCGCCATGACGCCTGGGTTGACCGAGCCGTATGTCAGCACGCTCTTCATGACGAGTGACGGCCGAGCCAGTTGACCCATTCGCCGCGGGAAGTGTGCACGCGGGCATTCTCATTGCCACCCAGGCCCTGATTTCTCTCATTTCTTTGATAGCGCACGCGCGAGTCCTCTCCCTGGGCGGTCTCTGACCAACGTTTCAACTCTTCGGCCTCGCGTCGCTGATGAACGCCTAGGTATTGCGCACTGTTTGCGCTTGCCCCGCCGGAACTGCCACCTTCAAGTAGTTGAGGCGTCGGCTCGTCGGTACTGCTGACGGTCACCATCGGCGTCATTGGCCCTCGAAGCTAACATTTGTAATCGTCGTCAGTCACTCGTCCAAGCTGCAAACTCTCGTTCGCAGGGATGGGCATCGAATCCGCATCCTCATCGTGGGGGATAGGATGCCAAACCGTGTGGCGATCGAAAGACCGGGCGTTCGTCAACTTGCCCACCGCCGCTGGTCATGAGCGCATCTTGTCACATCACCGCTAACTATTGGTTAAGTTATGTTTTTTCTTTTGCGCGCAGTCGTTCGTCCGGACGCTTCCTGTTTCGGACGGGCCGCGCTGAATGATCCAAACGTGGCCGCATCCGAGACTGCGCGCGGGGCTCCAGGCCTAGGTCGGCCGGTCGCGCGCTGGTACCACTATGCGTCGACTATCCGTCGACGGGGATCAGGTTCGGCCAGTCAGGGGTCTGGCGCGGGCGATGGGAGCGGCGGCCCCGAGGAGAGGTCGAGGGTTTTGAGGATTGCGCGAGCAGGGCCCCCACCCAGGATGAGCGCGACCTTTCAGACGGCCGCCGCACGCGCGGCAACGGCGTCGACGTCATGCGCCCGTTTCAGGAGCTACGCCCGGTAAAACGGGAGCCGATGCTTTCGACGCCGCGGAGCGGATCGGCGCGGAACTTTGATTGGGGAGGGGAGCGAGCTGCGATCGATGACAGATCGCTGCCAGCGGCCGCGCGGAACACATTTGCTTGTTGGGTCAGATCTCAAATCCCAATGTGTTTGGCCATCTCCGCGCCTCCACCTGCTGCTGTCACTCAGTGGCGTGGCGAACCGCCACGCTGGCGTGAAGCGTCTCTCGAACGAGGGCGATACGGACTCTCGGAGATTTGTGCCGATCGATAGCGGTTGCGCTGGGAGATCTTGAAGTTTAAAGTCGAGCATGGATATCGCCAGCTGCGCATTCCCAGAGGGACGCGCTCATGCTCATGGGGCTCCGATTGCGGCACTCGATGAGACCCAGCTCGCGCACGGGTGCGGGATCGCGGGAGCAACACTCGAATGAAGACCCAACGAGCGCTACGACAAGCCACGCGTCGCGTCGTGACGGCTGTGGCACCGCAGGTGATGGACCTGGTCAATCGCCGACGGCAAGCGACGACCATGGCCTATTTGAAGGACATCTCGGCTCGTCGGCTCAAGCTCCGGCCGCGGCTCGAAGCGCTACTCGGCACCACCGTTCAACGCGGGCCGTTTGCGGGGATGGACTACGACCCGAGCCCGAGCGGTGGCAAGCGTGCAAGCTGCTCGGCTGCTACGAAGCCGAACTCAATGGCATTGTGGAGCTACTCATCAGCCGAAAGCCGGAACGGATCGTCAACATCGGATGCGGAGAAGGCTACTACACAGTAGGCCTCGCGCGACGTTGTCCGGGGACACCGGTCGACGGCTACGACACCGATGCCCCAGCGCTCGACGTGTTACGCCACCTTGCGCAGCGCAATCAGGTTCAAAATATAGAACAAGTGGGAGGGCTCTGCACTGCTGCTGAACTTCATGCACTCGCTGGCAAACGCACGCTCGTGATCTGCGACATCGAAGGCGGCGAGGTCGACGTATTCGCACCCGAGGTGATCCCGAGCCTGGCCGACTCCGACATCTTGATTGAGATGCATGATTTCATCGTCCCCGACGCGACTTCGATCGTCGTGGAGCGATTCCGCAGCACGCACCTATTTTCGTTGGTGCATTCCGTGAGCCAGCGTGACCCGCGTCCTTACCGGGAGCTCGAGGGGTTTTCGGAGAAAGAGGTCCGTGAGGGGCTCGACGAGGACCGCTGCGCTCCGATGACTTGGGGAGTTTTCATCAGCAAAACGCCGCGCCGCTGACGCTCGGCTACGATCTACCACGCGCGGGAAACGGGGTTCACGCCGATGGAACGAAGATCGCGTCTGCCCAAGCACCCATTCCGTTGGGCGCGAGGGCCGGCTCGGAGACGCAACACAGGCGCAGGGGCGACGTGGCTTCGATTAGGCGTGCAAGCTCTAAGAAGGGCAGCGCGCCCTTGTAATAGTCACGCTCATAGAGCACCTCCGTGACCAAGCACTGGCATCGACCCAAGACATCTCGCGCGCCGCGCACTACCTCGTCTTCGTACCCTTGCACATCGAGCTTCAGCAGCGAGATCTCGTCGACTCCCGCTAGCTCGTCGTCGAGTGTGACCAACGGGACCGAGATGGTCTCCGCCGCCGCGTTCCCGCCGTGTATCTTCCGGCCAGCGTCGGCCAGGGGCCGAATAGAGGAGAGTTCAATTTGCTTCTCAACGAGGAAGGAGACCTCACTCTTGGAGCTCCCCACCGCCGCTTGCACACAGCGTACGCTGGGTTCGTCTGCAAACCGCGCCTTCAACTCAGCGAATACGTGCGGAATCGGTTCGAATGCCATGATCAGTTTCGGCGTAGCAAGCTTCAGGATTGCTGCGGTCCAATCCCCACGATTGGCGCCCACGTCACACAACGTCCGCAAGTTCGTTCGAACTTTAGGGGGGAGCAGGCTAAATCTGACGATGTCAATCGCGTCACGCCACGTGGGATCGAAAGCCTTGAGCGGTGAAGTGCCAAGCCGAAGAGCGACATCGGCCATATTGGCTAGACGACCTAGTCGCCGCGGCAGGACTCGAACGTCGGCAGAAGATATTCCCATGGTCTGTCGAAGCTTAGGTTTGCGAGCCAGGCAAGTCTAGGGTGAAACACGCAACACGCATCAGCCAATCGCGCAGTGGATCACGGTCTTTCCCCTACGCGGCTGCAGCACAGTTCTGCCTCGAAAGCCTATTGATTCGGTCAGCGGGCGTGAGTCGGGGCGACCGTCGGCCCGGTGCCTGAGCGGAGCGACTGCGTAGGAAAACGTGACGACCTTGATGGTCTTTACGATCACGCTCTCGGGCGGTACGTACCGTACCCGGCCCGTCGCGCCCTCACGCTCGTCGAGAACTGAGCTCGGCACGCGCGAGTGCCTTCAGCCACCTCAGCGTCGTGAGCGCGTTCCCAGGCCAAAATCGTTCGGTCAGAGTCAGCCAGCGCGCAGAGCTTTGCCGCTCGCTCACGAGTCGGCCGCGACTAAGTTCGAGGCACCACTCCACCAAGCGGTGGAACGTCGCTTCATCCGAAAACCAGTCCAACCAGACCTGTCGCGCCATGGCGCCTCTGGCTTCGGACGTGGGTTCCAGCTCCTCTAATAAGCGCGGAACCGATAGGTAGTCTTTCTCCGCAACAATGACGGAAAATTGCGACCAATCCGGGCCAGATGGCGGAACCCACGTGTCGGCGAGAATCACGGGAACGCAGCCAACTCGCATGGCTTCGAAAAGGCGCATCGAAGAAGCGCCTCGCCCCCTCGGACACAGTGCGAACTTTGTGTCCGCCAGCAGATTGGCGTACTCGTCTACGAACGTCGCTTTCGTTTTTGGGTCGAACCAAACGGTCGTGGCGATCGCGGAAACATCGACACATTTGCCGCGCGCGTGACGCAGCTGCATCAGGTCCTGGCGGACTTTCGCGTTCTTCGCTGCGCCGCTGAAAGAGTACAGCAGCGTGCGCTCCGCCATCGGTTTGGACTTCGCCGCCGGTATCGTGATGTGGGTCGACAAATAGTGCGCTGAGCGCGTGCGGTTCGGGTCGAAACGCTTCTTCTCGATCGACGCATACAGTCCGGGCAGATGCGCGACCGGGTTGTCGCTCGAATTGTATGCGAAGCATTTGTCCGGCATACTCCGAACGAGCGGATGGCGACGGAGCTTGGTCGCGAATGGGCCGATGCCTTGATCGGTCTCGACGAATAGAATCACGTCAGCCGCGTTTGGATCGTCGGTGACCGTGTGCATTCCAAACCGATCGACCGACGCGCATTGCTGGACCTTCTGCAGCGCGGAAACGGCCATGTGGGAGCGCTCAGAGGTAGCAGTCGTCAGGTAAACGCGCATGCAACTTTCCGGTTGGGTAATCTAGGTCTTCCAAAAAGTCCAGCAAGCAGCCTACCCCGGTCTGCCAACGCTCCCTCGCCTAGCGCACCTACGCGCGGGCCAGGCCAAACAATGACCGTGGCAAGCTTACCGCTGCCTATTCCGGAAGCACTTGAACAGCCGTTCCGACTACGCTTAGTGGGAGAATCGCGCATTGCTCGTGATAGCATCGGCACCTCATACAGCCACTCATCACCATCGGGTACCATACCCCAAGCTTCTATTCGAATCGATCGTCAAGTCGAGATGGTATTTGGTGTTCCCGCTGCTGACCGGTCCATGGCGCCGCACGGGACCTACGGTGCTGCTCTTCAGCTGCGTCTTGGCTGGCGCGGCGGGGCTGTGGCTGTCGAGCCTATCGCCGAGATTTCACGTTGATACCGGGAAGGTCCCCGGCGAGCCCGATGGATGTGGATCCCCGTTGGAGCGCTGGACAGTCGTGCATTGGGCGAACTCGATGTTGACGCAACTTCAACTCGGGCCTGCTGCACAGCTTCTAATTTACGAGTGCGTTCCCCTGCCGTTTGCGTAGGCCTGGGTTACATCTATCGCGCGGTCGAGCACCCGCTCTTGCGGCGGAGGCATCTGTGTTCAAGCCAGCGCCGGCCGCTGTCCGATTCACCCGTCGCCTACGCGGGTAAGGCGGCCCAGAAACCGAAGAGGTTTGAGATCCCTTCAATACGCTGGCTTGGCGGCACCCGGTTGGTCTGCGTAGTCCAAGATCATCGACGCCGTCACGGAGGCCGAAGCGTGCGCCTCGTATTCGGCGCGAGCGGCACGCCCGGTCGCCGCTCGTAATTCAGGATCGTGGAACGCTTTGACGGCCATCGCGGCGAACGCCTCCCGATCGAGCGGAGCGAGGAGACAGATCTCGTTCCACGCGATGTCCTCCAAAGTGTGAACTCCCCGGGTCGTAACTACGGTTTGCCCGTGCTGCAGAGCCGCCATCACCGTGCCCTTCCGGGCGCTGACCCCCTCGATGAGTGGCGCCAACACCAATGTTGCCACTTGCAGCCAGAGCGAGACTTGGTCTGCCGAGACATAGCCGAGCGCATGAACTCGGTCACTCATATCCGCGAGGGAAGGACAAAGTCGACGAAGCTTTTCAGGGCTCATCCCGACGATGACGAGTCCGGCGCTGGGCTCGAGCTTGAGCAGTGCGAGGAACGCTTCTTCCACGTACTCGAAGAGCACTGACTGGTGTCCGGTTCCGAAAAATAGCACGGTCGGAGTCGGCACGGAAGATCCGCTCGCGATCAAATCCCGAGCCGGGGCAGTGCTAGAATGGTAAGGGATATTCGAGCAGATACGGATCGTGTGAAAGCGATTGGCCAAACGTGTCAGGCGCTGCGCCCAAGCACGCTGGGTACCCACATTCGAAAACAGAACCGAGTCGAAGCAGGCCGCCAGAACGGAAAATTGCGCCATCTGGGTCGCCGCTAGCGCTGCCAGTTTGAATTCACGCCTTTGCCAGTGAAAGGTCAATGGCAGGCTCACCTCGTGCGCCAACAGAATGGCTCGGCAACGGTGTCGTTGCCGTAGCCCGATGCTCCAACGCGTGAACGCAGGTGTGACGCCACCACTGCGTGGCGCGTAACCGAGCGGAGTGTAGGCCACCACCACCAGCTCTGGGCGATATACCGCGAGTTCGGTATCCAAACGGGCAAAGCCTCGCTCGTGCGGACGCGAGCAGATCAGTACGTCGTGCCCAGCAGAGCGCAACACGTTCACCATGGCGCTCGAGTGATCGCTCACTCCGCCACGGTCCGGCGGATAGTCCGGCGTGAACCACGCGATGCGCTTTGGGCGACATGGATGGAATTGTGAATGAAGATCGCGAGGGCCAGCGTGCATGATTCGGAAGATTCGAGCTAAGCCGGTGGCGCGTGTCGAACGCCTGCAGCCGCGACAGAAGGTGAGCGCTTCAACTGTTGTGAGAGGCGCAGGCAAGGCAATTCGACAACGCGATGGAGCAGGGATGCCAAGGCAATGGTCGAGAGATACAGGCCCGCCAGGCAAAGCAGTGACACGACCTTCGAGTCGGCTGCCACGCGCGTTCGTATGCCCAGAAAAAATACAGTCAGCGGCCCATGAACTAGGTAAATCGAATACGAAATCCGACCGAGGAACTGAGCTGCGCGCCCCCTGAGCCAACGGTGTAGGCCATCACGGCGAATGGCCACGTACAGCAACACGGCGGTGAGAAAGCCAACGATGCGCGGCCACTCCGGCCTCAGTAGCAGCGCGAGACCCATTGCCAATAGGCATAGCTGAAAGAGCCTGTCTGAAATGCGGTCCAAGATCTTCCAGGCGGCCAGGGACCCTGACACGAACAAATAGAAGAAAGGTACGAACCAGCCAGGCAGCATCGGCCAAACCGTATGGCTCAGGCTCAAAGAAAGAAAGAATGCAAGGACCATCAGCCATCCGTACGCGTCGGCTTCACGCCAAATCCCGGAATTCGACTCGCGCGGCCTGTAGCTCGAAGACGACAACGAGCGCATCAGAACGGCAAACACGAGATAGAGCTGGAATTCTAGACACAAGGTCCAGAAAACGACGTTGAATTGGCCAATGCCGAGGAGGTCCTGCAGATACAAGAGGTGCGCGACCACCTTGCCAGGCGACGGCAGCTCAATCGCCTGGTGAGTGGCGCGCGCGCGAAAGGCGACGACCAAGCCGATCATCAGCATGCCCACCCAGTACGGCGGATCCAGGCGGACCGCGCGCCGCAGCATGAAGCGCCCCAAGGTGAAGCCCTCGGTTGCTACGTTGCGCAACGAGTAAGCGATTGCGAAGCCGCTGACGACGAAAAATATTTCGACGCTGGCTCCGCCGTATTCAGCAAGCCAGAGGAACAACCGCGATAGCCAGCTTGGGTGTGGATAAATGAACAGCCCAGCAGCGTGCGGCAGCACGACCGCCAGCGCAGCGAACCCGCGAAGCGCATCGACGAACTCGAAACGCCGGCCCTGGCTAGCTGACGACATGAGCCTCGACGAATGCCAGCCCGCGTTTGCTCTTCACCGCTAAGAAGTTCGGTGCTTCCCAGTGCCGGTAACGTGGAGCCGCGAGATCGCGCGTAAGCCGAACTCTGCCGTTTTGCATGGCAGGTTGCACTATTTGATAGCCGTATTCGCGTAGAATGGCAGCATCGCGACTGATCTCGAACGACTCGAAGACGATGCTGGGAGCGTCACTTCGATCGAACAACGCCGCCGCACCTCGGAATACTTCAGGCTCGCCTCCCTCGACGTCGACCTTGATCAGGTGCGGGGAAGCGCCGGAAAATTCTGGTAGCTCGTCGAGCCTCACGGCTTGAACCTCCACGCCCTCGTCACCACCGGTTTCAACGTGAGCCAAGCCGTCGTTTCCGACGCCTAGCGGCTCGATCAAGCGAACGGCTCCGGGGTGCGCGCCGACGGCTTCGGGACGCACGACAATCTGGCTCAGTTGGTTCAGCTCCACGTTGCGCTTCAGGCGCGCACGAACACGCGCGCTCGGCTCGAATGCGTAGACCGTGCCCGAGGGGCCAACCGCAGACGCCGCAATTACCGAATAGTATCCAATATTGGCACCGACGTCGACGAAGACGTCCCCGGCCTTCAGGTATTGGCGTACCAGGCTGCTGACAGCGAACTCGTAAACGCCAAACCGTGCGATAGGCATCCCGATCACGTCGCCGGGAATCACCTCCAGCATCAGTCGCTCGGGCGCGATGGTGGTGATGAACGGTCGCTTGGGCCAGGTTGGATCGACGCTGGTGTTCACCCAGGCCTCGAATCGCCGCCAAAGCGTACCGCCGAAGTTGGCCCAAAGTTCTGGCTTTGCGGATGGCAAGTTGTCCGCGACAAGGCGATTCAGAAAGAACATCGGTACCGAGGGTAGGCGATGTCCTGGTCGTTGGCCACGTTCACTTTGCGCTACGGCGTGTAAACTGCCAAGAGCTCAGGCCCGAGGCGAGATCGGTCGAAGTGGACCCGCGCATGTTCGCGTGCCGCGCTTCCCAGCCGGGTCCGCAGATTGGGATCGAGCTCACGAATCATCGCCTCGGCCAGTTGAGCCGCATTGCCGGGTTCGAAGCCAAACGCATTGGCGCCTTCCTCGAAGAGTTCGGCTGCGCCGCCAGCGCGCGCAACGATCACCGGACGTGCGCATGCCATCGCCTCGACGATGGTGCGACCAAACGGCTCGGGTTGGGTGCTTGCATGCACGATGACATTCAGCGCTCGGTAGACGCGGGCAATATCGTCCTGAAAAGGAATCAGGCCGAAGTCTGGCTCGAGCCCCGCGGTCCGAGCCTGTTGAAGGAGTTCGCCAGGCTGAACTTGCGACCCCACGGTTTCGTAGATTGGCCCACCAACCACGTAGATCTGCACCGGAACATCCGGCCGAGCTTTTTTCAGTAACCCTGCTGCCTCGATGAAGAGGCCGTGACCCTTCCACCGGGCGTAGGTCGCGACCAAGCCGAAGGTCGTGGTGTTAGCCGCAGGAGGCCGAAGGCCGGCCAAGTTGGCGAGCCAACCGGGTTCCGCCGGACCGTCGTGGAAGTAGTTCGTATCGACCACGTTGTAGATCGTGCGAATTTCGGCCTTGGGGGCGAGGCGAGCAAAATCTTGCGCGACAGCTCGAGAATTGGCGATGAAGACCGTGCGCGGTCGAATTCGACGGAGAGCCGGCAGCAGCCACTTCGACGTCCGGCGCGCACCGATGAAGTCGTGCAAGTGGACCACGAGGCGTGCGTGCGCCGGAGCGACTAGGCCCGCCAGTAAGTGCGCTTTCATCCCGTTCGTGTGCACGACGTCCGGGCACGTTCCGGCGATGGCTTCTCTGAGACGAGCGAGGAAACGGGCGACCTCGGGACCCGCAGAACTCAGAGCGAACAGCGCGTTCTTGAAGTCCGAGCCTGAGCCACTCTCGCCTAGCAGCGTCAGCTTGCGCGGCGCTTGGACGACTTGCGCAGCGGCGCCCAGGGCCCGAGCTTTTTCGAGTAGAGGACCATCCGCGAGCGCAACGACATCGACCTGAATTCGCTCGTGTTCATGTAGCGCTGCGATGCAGTCGAGCAAACATCGCTCGGCGCCGCCCAGCTCTGCAGCCGGGCTGACGAACAGTACTCTCATTCGCTTCATTTACATCAAAACGCGGACGAATCGCTCCGTGATCAGGTGCAAGCGCGGCCGCAGGTCGAATTGTATTGGAATATTCGGCGATATTCGGCGAGAGTTCGCCGATAAATTCAATGGCTGAGTTCGATGTAGAGGAACGCGCCCGCTTGAGTGCTGGCGGAAGCGGTGCGGCCGTTCACGAAGCGGTGCTCGCGGCACTTACCGAACGAGGCGTTCGTGCTGCCACGCTATTGGACGTCGGCTGCGGGACGGGTAGCCTTCGCGCGCGAGTGCAGAACATCTGCGAACGCTACATCGGGGCCGATGCCATTCGGCACCAGGGCTTTCCGGCAGGGGCTGAATTCGTGCTCGCGAACCTCGACACCGGCAGGGTTGCACTGCCGGAGGGCACTTGCGAGGTTGTTGCGTGCATCGAGACGATCGAGCACGTCGAGAACCCACGTGCGTTGATGCGCGAGCTCGTTCGGCTGGCCGCTCCCGGAGGCTGGCTGGTCGTGACAACGCCCAACCAGTTGAGCGTGCTCTCGAAGCTCACGCTGGTCTCGAAGAATGAATTCGTTCATTTTCAGGAGCGACCTGGGCTCTACCCGGCGCATATTTCGGCCCTTCTGGAGGTCGACCTAGTTCGGATGTGCCGCGAAAACGAGCTCGAAGATGTCGCGGTTCGATACTCTGGCCGCGGCCGCATGCCACTGACGCCGCGGGACTGGCCGTCACCCCTCAGAGCGAGCTCTGGCGCGAAGGGCCGCGCATTCAGTGACAATATACTAGTGGTCGCTCGAAAGCCCTTGAGCGCGCCTCCCCGAGACTAGGGAGCTTGGCTGGAAGGCGTATTCGCGTGCGCACGGGAGCGGACACTTTCGAGCGCTGCTCGAAAGTGCGCGTTGAATTGCTCCGGCCCCGACAGTTCAGTTGCCCGTGCCGGACCTCCCGCGGACATTTGTTTTCGAAGTTGGCTATCTACCAACAGGCGCCGCAAAGCAGCGCTTAGCGCTGCCGCGCCGGGTGGGCAAAGAATGCCGCAATCCGTAGTCACGATCTCGACAGCGCCTCCGAGCGCGCGCCCGACGACGGGCTTGCCCGCGTACATGGCCTCGACGAACACCATGCCGAATGGTTCTGGTGTTTCGTTCGGTTGGCAGTAGACATCACACGCCGCCAATGCCGTTTCCATGTCGTCACGATGGCCGATGAAGCTGATTCGATCGGCGATTCGAAGAGAGTCGATCAGGGCTACGAGTTCTCGCCGGTACACTTCCTCCTGAGGTCGTTGAGGAGCACCCGCAATCCAGCAACGCCAGCCTGGAACATCGCGCATGGTTCCCAGAGCTTGCAGCAGATTTCGGTGTCCCTTCCAGGAATCGAATCGGCTGGCCTGAAGAATGACGAGCTCTTCGTTACTGACGCCCCATTGCCCTCTCAACTGCTGAACCGCATTCGGATGAGGTTGGCGGGGCGGAATGACCAAGGGGTGCACGATGCGCACGGGCACCGGAGGCCGCAGCTGCTCGAGTGGTTCAGCCGTCGCCCTACTGTTGACGATGCAGAGTGCCGGGGGTCTGCGCCACGCCCAACGGTAGAACGCATTTTTCGGATCCGGAATGTCGTGCAGGTACAAAACTGGGGCGTGCTTCGCGCGGGCGACGATCGAGGCAAAAATGCAATATACCCAGATGCTGTGACAAACGACGGCATCGAACGAGTGTGAACGCAGCAAGCGGGCGAGCGCTCTGCGCGCGCGCAGAGCGCTCAAGGGTTGACGAAGGCGCACCGGTCCGAGAAACGTTACAGGCGCACCGTCCTCCTGCAATGCTCGCGACAACTTGCCTTCGAAGCACAGGGCAAAATGGGGCGGGCTGCGTGATCCATCCAGCCTCGCGAGCGAAATCAGCATGCGCTCCACCCCGCCGAACAGATTGCCGCTGTATACGTGAAGAACGTTGAGCGAGTTCGGCATGACTCAGCGGCTACCGTAGTGAAACCGAGAGGTTTTCGCACCGAAAATGACGCCGCGCTCGGGGCGTGGCGCGTTCGTGGGCGCTTGCGCAGGCGTCAAAAGTCAGGCAATACATTCGCCGATGCGCGGGCACGTGGTAGCTCTTCGCGCCACAAGCCTCGGATGCACGTTCTACACGTTGGCAAATACTATTCCCCGTACCGTGGGGGCATCGAAACCGTCGTCGAGCAGCTGTGTCGCGGGCTGGTCAGGCGTGGAGTGGAAGTTACGGCACTCGTCTCGAATGACGGCCCTGCTAGCGTCGACGAGACAATCGACGGAGTGCGGGTGCTTCGCCTGGGCAGGAGCGTGGAGCTCAACTCCCAGCCGCTCAATTGGCGGCTCGTATCCACGCTTCGCGGGCTGCGCTTCGATGCCTTGCATTTTCACACGCCGAATCCCATTGGTGCTCTTGCCGTTTTGGCTGCGCGCCGAGCAGAGCCGGTCGTGGTCACGCACCACAGTGACATCGTGAAGCAACGCCTGCTCGGCGCGCCCGCTACGGTCGTCCAATCATGGCTGTATTCTCGAGCCGCAGCGCTGATCGCAGCGACTCCGAAGCACATCGAACACTCGCCGTCGCTGCGTCGGTTCGAGTCCAAATGTCGCGTCATTCACTTTCCGATCGACGCTTTACCCTATCTCGACGCGCCGTCACCTTGGGACCATGACCTGCCGGCCGCGTGGCAAGATGAGCCGCTCGTGCTCTTCGTCGGTCGCCTCGTGTACTACAAGGGCGTCGATGTCTTGCTCGACGCGCTGCGTCTTACCCCTCAGGCGCGCCTAGCAATCGTCGGAGTTGGACCGCTGCGGACTCAGCTCGTCGAAAGGGCTGCCGCGCTGGGCATCACCGAGCGAGTGAAGTTCCTTGGTTCGGTGCCCGACGACCGCCTGCGTGCTCTCTACAGGCGTGCCCGCTTCTTGGTGCTGCCGTCGGTTGCGCCCAGCGAGGCGTTCGGCATGGTACAACTCGAGGCGATGGCGGCTGGACGACCGGTGATTTCCACCGATCTCAAGTCTGGTGTTCCTTACGTGAATCGACACGGTGTTACGGGCTTGATCGTGCCACCAAGCGATGTACAGGCTCTGGCCGCAGCGATGAAGACCTTGCTGGAGGACGAGCCTCGTGCGCTCTCGCTGGGCGAGGCGGCGCAGCGCCGCGTGCTCGCCGAGTTTCACGTCGATCAGGTTGTCGACGCGCACTTCGAGCTCTACGCAAGCTTCGTTCGCAACACACCGCGGCCGGCATTCTGAGCAGCGCACAAAAGCGCCATGTTGAGCACCCAGAATTCCACGCCGCCGGTTCCGCCAAAAAGCGGGTAATTGAAGCAAATCGCGAAGGCGCCGACATTATAGCCGACGATCACGGAGGCCCAGATGCTGAGCGACGGATCGGCGCTGCCCAGGCGACCAAGCGCCACTTTTAGGCAGGCGGCGGACGCAATCAGGATAGCGGCCGTGTACAGAAACATGAGAGCGACACCGCCATCGAAAAGCCAACCCGTCCATTGAATCTCGACCCACAGCCCGGTGCCAGGGTTGCCGAAATAGGAGTTCACCATCCCGTAGCGACCGAGCCCGGCGCCAAGCGGGTAGAGTGGTAGGTGGTGGTTCAGCGTCGTCTCGAGGAAATGGCCTCGGTTGGTATAGTAAACGGATCCCGGGTCTGATTCGATCAACGACGTTAGCCGCCTGATCATTGCGTTGCCGCCGATGGCGAGGGCTAGGGCAAATGCCCCAGGGATGATTGCGCCGATTGCGCCGAGCAGTCCGACGAGCTTCGAGACTCGACCCGTGATGAGTAATAGCGCGAGCAGGACGATGATGCCCACGCCTGCCATGACCAAAAGCGACCTGACCTGGCATAAATACAAGCACATCAGGCCAGCAAACATGCTTCCCACCGCCAGGAATCGGGCTCCTCTGAAGGTCGGTGACAAGAGCATGCCTGTTCCCAGAAGCACGGCATAAAGCCCGGCGGAAGCGGCGCCGCCGGGCACGTCGGTCAAGCCCATCGGGCGAAACATGCGTGCGCCGGACGCGAGGACGATCTCGAGCCCCGCCAGCTGGTTGCGACTGTTCGCTGCTAAAACGGACGACAGCGGAGGCTGAAAACGTCCAGGAAAATAGGCCTGGAGCACCCCCAGGATCGCGCTGACCGTGTAGAACAGCCATAGGATCGTGATTAGCGCTCGTAGCTGAGCACTGGTCGTTCCCGTCCGAGGCACCCAAAAGATTGGAGCGAGGATCGCAAGATTCAGCATGAGGGCCGCGAAGCCTGCCAACAGGCCGCCACCCTCGGGGTGGAAGAACTCTAGCCCAAGCAACCCCAAGATGCAGAGAGCGCAGGCTCTGAGCGGCGTGCGCCAGACACCCTTATTGGGAATGAGCACCAAAAACGCCAGCCCGACTCCGAAAGTCGCCGTGCGCATGATGATCCGAGCGCTCCCGAGCGAGGGGACCAGGAGCAAGAGCTGACATGCGAAGTGCAACAGGACGAAACCGACCAGCCATGGCTTCGCCTTCTTCACTTGGGGGATCGCGTCGACCGTGCCTTGCCGGCCCGGAACTCTGGTTACGGCTTCGAGCACGGCGAAGTAGCTACTCTGGAAACGGCCTCACAGCAAGATCCGGACCGCGTCACCTGACATCCTCGGGCGCCAGCCGAACGACTCAATTAGGGGCATGTTGCCTCTATGGGTCAAATGCGGCGAAGGCGAGCGATCGCAGCGCGGGCCGCCTTCTCGTTCAACGAACGGGCCGATTGTATCGGCGCAAGTTGGCGCGGGGCCAATGACTACGGGTAAGCACAAATGCTAGCGTGAGAGTCATGACGCCGCGGGCGACCATCTGCATTCCGACGTTCCAACGGCTCGGCTACCTCAAGGAAGCGGTTGCCGCTGCGCAAGCTCAGACCGAGCACAACATCGAAATCCTGATCAGTGACGATGGTGAGTCCGCAACGCTCAGGCAGTGGGCCGAAGGCGCAGCACGAGCGGACTCTCGCGTGCGCTACCGCAGGAACGAGAAGAACCTGGGCCTAGGTGGGAACTGGAACGAATGCGTCTCCGAGGCGCGCGGCCAATGGCTCGTGATCCAGGGTGATGACGACCGCCTCTTGCCTACATTCTGTGAGAGGCTACTGCAAATCGCGGCCTCCGATTCGACGGTCCTGTTCTCTAACCACTACGTAATCGACGAGCGTGGCGACCGGCTCGAAGAGCAATCGCGCGAGTGGACAGTGCGCTACCAACGGCACCTTTTACCACGAGGCAAGGTGGAGGATCCGGTTCGCTGCGTTTGGAGCAACTCGGTGCCGATGACCGCTGCCTTGGTTCGCACCGCCGCTGCCCAGCGCCTCGGCATCAAGACTGATTTGAATACCCCAGAGATCGAGCTCTTTGCGCGACTGGCCGCTGAAGGCGCTCGCTTTGATCACGAACCTGGCTATTTGGCGGAGTTTCGCAGCCACGCGGCGTCATCGACAGCTAGCGGCCTATTTTCGGAGCGATTGGTGAGTTACCTGGAACCAATCGCCGTGCCAGACGCGGTCGAAAGTACGAAGCGCGCGTACATGGCGCCCCTCGCGCGGAGCGCGGTCGATCGTTTACTCCGAGCAGGTGAACGGGCGCGGGCGCTGGCCGTGATGCGCTCACGGTACTACCCGCGCAGCTTGACCGATCCCGCGTTGTTCGCGCAGGCAGTGGCCGTGCGGGTCCCGGCCCGATTGGGCACTCGCGCCTACCTGCTCGCTCGCTGGTTGCACGAAGCCCGCAGCAGCTTGCTCAGTCGTCACTCGTCATGAAGCGCGGCCTGCCTGACGGCTCAGTCAATCCACGCATGACTAGCGGACGTCATCCCATCTCGATCGTTGCCTGCGGCAGCGGTGATGCAATCAGCGCGTTCGTGGTTTCAGGGCTGTCGGGCACCCGATTCGTGCTCGTCGCGACGCCAGTGTGATCATGGCTCGCAAAAAGGTCCTCGTTCTATCTCACGCGGGCGTGCTCGAGGTGAATCGCGCGGTGTTTCAAGAGCTCGCGCGCCTCGATCTGGATGTCACCATGGTCGTCCCACGACAATGGGAGGGTGACCTCATTCGCAGTCTTCGCTTCGAGGCGCGAGAGAGTGATCAGTCGCTGCGGGTGATCCCGCTTCCGGTAACCTTCTCGGGCCGAGGCTCGCTGTTTTTCTACCGCTCGTCGCTGCGCCGTGCGTTGGCTGGCTGGCAGCCGGACCTGATCTTCTTGGACGAAGAGCCGTGGAGCTTGGCCGCGCTTCAGACGCGCCTCGCGTTCCCACGAACCGAGCTCTGGTTCTTCACCAAGGAAAACTTGGACAAGTTGATCCCTTGGCCGTTCTCGAGGCTCGAGCAATGGGTCTACCGGCAAGCGGCGGGAGCGTTTGCGGTCTCGGATGAAGTCGAGCAAGTACTCCGCGCCAAGGGTTACCGGGGCACCGTTCAGCAGCTTCACCATTCCTACGACCCAGCGCTGTTCAGAACGCGCCCGGAGAGCGAAAGGCAGCGCATTCGGGACGAGTTTGCGATCCCTCGAGATGCCGTCGTGGTCGGCTATTTTGGCCGCCTCACGCGCGAGAAGGGCCTGATCGACCTCGCGAATGCGCTGCAGCTACTCGCACCAGAAGCGAACCTTGCAAATTGGTTTTTTTGCTGCGTGGGTAATGGTCTAGCCGAGGCGGAGATCAAACGCGCGTTGGCGTCGCTGCCCGCGGCTCGCTACCGAATGTTCGGTGCTGTCAGCCACGATCGGGTGGGAAGCTTGCTTTCAGCGGTTGATGTCGTCGTGCTCCCTTCTCGCACGACGAGCCGCTGGAAAGAGCAGTTCGGACGCATCTTGGTCGAGGCGATGGCTTGCGGTGCTGCCGTTGTCGGCTCGGATTCCGGTGAGATCCCGCACCTGATTGGTCGTGCCGGCGGGGGGCTGATCTTCCCCGAGGGAGAGGTGAGCGAGCTTGCCAGCTGCTTGAGGCGGCTGCTTGCCGAACCGGCGTTGCTCGAGGAATATCGGAATCGAGGCCGCCGATATGTTGAAGACACACTCAAGCACGCCACGATTGCCCGTGATCTCGCCAGCAAATTGCGCTTGCGTGGGGTTTAGGAAGAAAAAGTAAGATGGCCCGGTTGGAGGGCACACTGTCTCGCATCGCAATCATCGCCGACCTCTTGGAGGAAAAGTGGCCGAGCATGGACCTTGCGGCCGAGCAGCTCGTCACGCACCTTTCCGAGCTCGACGATGTCGAGGGCGTGCTCATTCGTCCTCCCCTGAGGCTGGCCCGCCGCGGCCGGCCGCCGAGCGCCCTCGAACGCGCCCTCGGCCGTTTCATTCAGCTT
The DNA here is from genome assembly GCA_035273265.1 of Polyangiaceae bacterium. GTDB lineage: Bacteria > Myxococcota_A > Polyangia > Polyangiales > Polyangiaceae > PMG-095. Next base: position 223 of record DATEPG010000079.1, on the reverse strand, counting down.
CCCATCGAGCTGGCAGCGACGCGTTTCAAGGCCGACTACTTTCACATCGCGGACCATAGCTACGGTCACTTGGCGTTGCTCTTTCCTCGCGACCGGGTGGGGATCTATTGTCATGACATCGACGCCTATCGAGCGCTCCTGCCGGGTTCCGGAGCGTCCCGCTCGCGAGTCGCGCTCTCGGAGCTCTTGCTGCGAGGCTTGCGGCATGCACGTGTGGTATTTC
>DATEPG010000078.1:0-10801 GCA_035273265.1 Polyangiaceae bacterium | reverse complement strand
GTAGCTTGGCTGGCGCGTCGGCGGTGGCTCCGCTGCCGGCGGCGGTGGTGTCCGCCTTCTTCTTGCAGCCTGCGCCGAGCAGCGCGCACAGGCCAAGGGTCCAAACCAGAAAACCACGCCTTTTCACGATTTTGGATTCTATGCACAAAATCGAGCGTGCAGCGGCAAAACGAGGCGAAACGTCGCGAGAGCGCGGCAGGCGCGGCCTTTTCGCGCGCGCGAGCCAGCCTTGGGCAAGGCTTTCGCTTTGAGTACTATCCGGAATCCATGGCCTACGGAGTCCGCGAGGTTCGAGGTCGGTTGACCTCGCTGATTTGCAGCAGCGGCGGCGACGGAGCCCGCGCGCCCGACTTCCTGCTCGGCTTGGCGTGCGCGCTCGCGAGCGCGCTCGTGCTCGGGTGCGGCGCGAGCAATGCGCAGGAAGTGTCGAGCGTGCGCCCGAACACTCCGAGCCCGAGCGTGTCGCCCGTGGCGCTGCAGCCGCCGGCCGCGCCGTCCTCGCCTTCCCAGGGCGTGCCGGACGCGCAGCAACCAGAGAGCGACCAAGCGCGCTGGCAAAGGCGCTCCGAAGCCTGCGCCAAAGGGCAGGCGCTCGACGAACGCCAAAATCGCATGTTGGACTTTTGTTCGCGATAAGTCAGGGCAAACTCCGCTGGCGCGTCCATCGCGTGGAGGTGCGCCAGACTTGCCATCGGGGCACGACCGAGGGCTTGTGCCTTTGAGCGTTGCCCGGCGTGCACAGTCGGTCAGCGGGTAGGCGGTGGGCTAGCAAAACCACCCGGGAAGGGATTGGCGGAGTCGCGCCGTTCGAGTTCGCGCTCGGTCCAGGGCAGTGAACTGCCGCGTTCGTGGAAAAAGGCGACACCGATCACGCCCACGTTCCGGTCGTTGCCTTTGCGGGCCGCATAGGAATCTTTCACCGCGCCGAAGCGGAAGGCCGCGACCGCCGATTGGCTACGGCGGAAACCGTCGATCTGAAGAGTGGCCCAGGGGTCGATCAGGTAGCCGCGCTTGTTCAGGCTGCCGTCCTTGCCATCGACCACGTCGAGGCCGTCGACCGTTGCCACTGCTTCGAAGCGATTGTTGGTGTGGTTTTCGATTTGAATGACGTAGCGCTGGCCATCGGCACCGGCGGCATAGTCCTGTCCGCCGAAGTTCGCGCTCGGCAAGGGCACGCCGTTCTCGTCCAGCAAGCGCACGCTGACTGCTCCTTGCGCGGCGTCGACCCCGCTGCGATCGAAGCTGGCGTAGGAATTTCCCATGCGCCGGGCCATGGCTTGAATGCCCGAGTCATCGTTGTAGTTCAGCGCGACCAAGGCAAATGGATGCGAGGAGGTCGCGCGCTCGAAGGGCGAATTCGACACATAGCTGGTGCGCGTCTCGCCCCAGGTCGTGCCCAAGCCCGGTCGCTCCTCGGCCTTCTTCTCGGCCGGAGGCTGGTAGGCGGAGCCGGCGCGTGCAGCACCAACCGAAGCCGACGTGTCGCTGCTGCGACCGTGCGCCTGGCTCGGCATCGGTGCGGCCGCGGGCGCCTCGGCCTCGCCCGGCCCCGAAGCGTAAGCGCCGCTACTCGGCTTGCTGTTGCCGAATGGCGCTGCGCTCGGTGCATTCTGCGCGTCCGGTGTAGACGACGAACGCGCACATGCGGCTACAGGTAGGAGCAACAGACAGGCACAGGCTTTGGCGAGATTCATAGTGAATTTTTCTCCGTTCGTTACCGACGCAGGAGAAACGCGAGCTCACTAGCGGGCCTTACAGCCAGGGCTTGGACTCGAGCGATCGCAGGCAAATTCGCCTCGGCTGAGCGCGAAGCTTTTCCTAGCGAGTCCAGTAACGACGGACTAGGCTTCTTGCTCGAGGAGGTGTCGAGTGCGACATTTATTTACGTTCGTGGTGTCAGGGGCGATCGCCGCGCTTTCACTAATGGGCTGCGGCAGCGACGACAGCAGTCCCAATGGTGGCTCGCCTTCGCAATGCGTGGGTGGCTACGACGAGTTCAGCGCCACGGAGTTTCAGGCCGAGACCGAACCGGGCAAGGCATGCTCGTCGGCGAGCGATGCAACCACCGTGTGCACCAACGATATGCCCATAATTGGTGGGCAGTGCGGCAAAGGCTGCCTGGGGATGAGTGACGAAGCCGAGTGCGTGCCCGCCTGTATTCAGGATAGCCTAGCTTCCGGCTCGGCGAAGCTCAGCCAGGATTGCCTGGCTTGTTACACCGCGAACATCGAGTGTGCCAAGGCCAATTGCCTGCTCAAGTGTGGCGCGGACCCGGCCAGCATTGCTTGCTCCGACTGTCGTCGGGATAGCGGCTGCGCGGGGACATTTTACTCGTGTAGCGGCTTGCCGGAACCCGTCAGCCCCTGAAGCACGGCGCGCCGATCATGAAGTTCATCAAGCGAGCCGTGTGCGGCCTGGGTGCGCTCGGGATCCTGCTGAGCGCGCCTCGCATCGCCCGCGCGGGCGGCTACGACACTCCGATGTTGTACAGCGCGCGGCACATGGGCATGGGCGGCGCGGCGATCGGCTACGTCAGAGATCCTTCGGGGCTGTTTCACAACCCTGCCGGTCTGGGCCACATCCAGCGCGGCGAGCTGATCGCTGATTTTTCGCTGCTGGTCGGCGGCATCCATGCCAGTCCCGGCGCCTTGCCCGCGGGTAGAGACATCGATTCGGAGAAGACCGTTGCACCGTTCTTCCTTGTCGGCGGGGCGTATCGCCTACACCCGATGATCACGCTGGGCGTGGGTGTATTTCCGATCGCCTCGGCCGGGGCGACCTACAAATACGGGAGCGGGAACTTCGAAGACAGCACGCAACTCTTCTTCTTGGAGACCACGCCGGCGATCGCCGTCAACCCGTTGCCGAACTTGCGCTTCGGTCTCGGTTACCGCATCACCTACGTGCACCTATCGCGCTACCAGGGAGACCCCAATTCGGGCTCGCTGCCGATCATCGACTTCAAGATGTCCGGCCAGAATTTCACTGGCTTCCGCGCGGGCGTGCAGTGGAGTCCGCTGCCTTGGCTGGAGTTCGGCGCCGTGTTCCGAAACACGGTCAACACCAAGGTGACGAACTCGCACGGCATTGCGCTGCAAACGGAGTACACGGACATCTCGACCCATTTCAAGCTACCCGCTAAGTTGGGCTTCGGGAGCCGCGTGGACTTCGATCGCTTTCACGTCCCCGCGTCGCTCGCGCTGGATTTCGAATACGCGTTCAACAGCCAAAACAAGGGTGATCCGCTCGAAGGCACGCCCGCGCCGGGCTCCGGCGGCCCCACCTCCGTGGCCAACATTTTCGAGTGGAAGAACTCGCAGACGTATCGCGTCGGCGCAGAGTACCGCATCCTGCACGATGAGGCCGCGCAGCTCGATCGCGTGCCGCTACGTGTCGGCTATGTGTACGACACTCAGACGGCAAACGCGAACTATCCGACGGCGTTCGGCACACCGCCTGGGCCCACGCAAGTGGTCACGGTCGGCACTGGCTACAACGGTGGCGTCTGGCAAGCCAACGTTGCTTACGCCTACCGCTTCGGCAGCGGCGCAGTCACGGACGCGAAAAACCTGGCGTGCCCATTTTGCAGCTACGCCGGCAAGGACGATTACAGCATTTACCTGCACGGCATCTACCTGGACGCGAGCTACAAGTTCTGAATCGTTGGCGGAGGGGCGATCGTGATCCAGCAGCGCACCTCCCAGCGCGGCCGGTTCAGGTGTTGCCTCGCCGCCAGGCTAGGTGAAGCGAGCCAAGAGCTTGCGGCTGGTCAGGTCGAGCGCGCTGGGCACAGGAACCAAGTAGCGCATGCCGTGCGAGTCGCTGATCAAGTGCCGACCGTCTTCGAGTGGTCGCACATGATCCTCTTGGTCGACGATGAACTGCCTCGGGCCACGATCGGTGTCTACCTGCCAGCGAGACAGCGTGGCCTGCTGATCGATGGCTTGGATTTGGCTAATTTGTGGCAAAAAGTCGCCCGTTTCCAGAGCCCGTTGCAGAACCTCACGGGCGGAGGCTGACAGCACGTCGAGCGTGGTGAAGCAGGCGCGTTCGAAGTGATGCTCGTCGACCAGCGATACGTAGCTGTCGGGAGCGCTCAGCGGGAAGCAGCGGCGCGCGAAGACCGCGAGCCGCGCGGCTCCAGGTGTGAGCGCCCAGAGTTGGCCGTCTTCACTCAGGGTCAGCTCCAGGGCCTTTGGCTCGAACAGCGCCAATGGCTCGTGCGCGACGTCGCTCGCGGCTTCGTTGCTCACTGGCTCGCGGCTCGAGTCGCCGGCCGGCGCGGAGCTTTGCGCCCGCCACAGCTGTGCGTATTCGCCATCTTTGGCCAAGAGCTCGGCGGCGCTCCCCATCTCGGCGACGCGGCCGTTCTTGAGCACGATCAGCAAGTCTGCTTTGCGCAAGGTGCTCAACCGGTGCGCAATCGCGATCGTGGTTCGACCTTGCACCACGTTGTCGAGGGCGCTCTGGATCTCGCGCTCGGTTTGCACATCGACGGCGGAGGTGGCTTCGTCCAAGATCAGGATCTTGGGATCGACCAAAATCGCGCGTGCGATGGCGATGCGTTGGCGCTCGCCCCCCGAGAGAGATTGCCCGCGCTCGCCGACCAAGGAATCGTAAGCCTCCGGCAATTTCAGTACGAATTCGTGGGCACGAGCGGCGCGCGCGGCTGCTATCACGCGCGCAGCACCGGCCGCTGGCGCGCCGTAAGCTACGTTCTCGCCAATCGTGCCGAAGAACAAAAAGGGATCTTGAAGCACGATGCCGATGTGGCGTCGGTAGTCCGAAAGGCCAATGCGCCGAACGTCGATGCCGTCGACGCTGACGACGCCCGACGAGGCATCGTAAAAGCGGCAGATCAAGTTGGAGACGGTGCTCTTGCCCGAGCCCGTGTGCCCGACGATTCCTACCATCTGGCCCGGCTTCACGCTGAAGCTGACATCGTTCAACACCAGCCGACTGCCGTAGCGGAAGGACACGTGCTCGAAGCCGAGCTTGCCCTCGACATGGCCGAGCGGCAACGGATCTTTGGCGTCGATCACGCTTGGTACGCGATCCAAGATGTCGAACAGGCGTTGCGCGGCAGCGGCGGCGCGCTGAGTCACGGTGAGCACACGGCTCATGCTTTCGACGCGCGTGTAGAAGCGGCTGATGTAAGCAATGAACGCCGTGAGCACGCCCACGGTGATCTGATGGTGCAAGATTTGCCACGCGCCGACCGCCCAAACCACCAGCAAGCCGAGTTGATTGAACAAGGCAACCAGCGGCCAAAACGACGTCCACAGCGTGTTGACCTTGTTGTTGTTGGTCACAATCGCCTGATTCGCCTGTTCGAAGCGTGCGATTTCGCGGCGCTCTTGGGAGAATGCCTTGACCACGCGGATGCCCGGGATGGTATCGGACAAGATGTTGGTCATCAGCGCCCAGGCGCGATTCCCGCGCAAGAAGCCCTGGGTCAGCACGCCGCGCACGCGCATCATGAACCAGGCAATGGGCGGGAAGGAAATCAACGCCGCCGCCGCCAGCAGTGGATCGAGCGCGAACAGCACGATCGAAGTGCCCAAGATCATCAGTAGGTCGGTGATGAAGTCGATCAGCGTGTCGGACAAGAACGAGCACAGCCGGTCCGTCTCGGTGCTGATGCGGCTGATCAAATCCCCGGTGCGTTTACCGCCGAAGTACTGCAGGCTCAGGCGCTGCAAGTGCGAAAACGCGCGGTTTCGCAGATCTGCGCTGATCAACTCACTGACCCAAGCGAGCACCGCGCCTTGCGCCCAGGCGAGCATCCACGCCACCACCGCCGCGGCGGCCAAGCCGCCCAGATACAGCCACAGGTCACGATAGGCGGCCTCCACCGCCGCAGCGCGGCCTTCTTGCCAGGGGACCAGCACGCGATCGACCAGCGGCATGGTCAGGTACGGCGGAATCAAGCCCACTGCGGTGGTGGCCAGCGTCAATCCCAGCCCGATCGCGATCTTACCGAAACGCGGCCGCGCAAAGCCGAGTAGCCGCAGCAACGGATGTTTGTCTGGCGCGCCCGAAGTGCCTTCGGGTAGCGCGAAGTCGTCTTCCTGCTCGACCTCGGACAGCACTGGACCCGCGCTCGCTCCTCCGCGTGCTTCGTGGAACGCGCGCACGAAGTCGTTGCCAGCCGCGGCCAGCGCCAGGGTGTAACGAACGCATAGCAAGCGTTGTCCGTGCTCGAAGAACGCGAGCTCAGCGAGCCCCGCGTGCTCGTGCCGCACGAGCTCGAGCGAGGCCGTGAGCGGGAGACTGCGAAAGCTGCCATCGCTTTGCTGAACGTGCAGACGCACCCCACTGAGCAACACCAGGCCGCTCGAGAAGCGCAAGCCGTCATCGACGTCCGGTCGAAAGCTGTGCCGGATCTGCTCGTTCGGGAGCAAATCCAGTCCCGGAACGGACGAAGGCAGCAACGGATCAGCGGCTTTTAGGGTCATCGAGGTAAGGCGCGGGACTCTAGCCCGGATGCTCGACGATCGAGGATCGGGAAACGTCCCTGTGGCGCGCTTGCCCGCCGCTGCTAGGCTGCCAGGGAGGGAAGATCATGAGAAGCGCACTGCTGGTATCGATTCTCGGGGCGTTGACGGCTTGTGAAGGGACTCACGACGGCTTGGCGTGCCTGAACGTTCCGGCGGAGCAAACCACGTGTCCGGCGGCACAGTCCCTGAAGCCGCAGGACTTGTATTCGACCGAAAGCTGCGGTTCCGAGGTCGTCGCCTTGAAGGGTGAAGGCAAGCGCCGGCAGGTGGGCGATGTACCGACCGAAGCCTGCTGCTATCCGGCAGAAGTCACCGACACTGACAATGGCTGCAGCGTCGGCCGCCCTTACTTTGAGGGAGGCGTGCAGCGCCAAGCGCCGCTTCGCTCTTCGAGCGAGGATTGTGGCGCAAGCAATCCAAGGCGCGCCGCGGCCTGGGCTCTGGCCGGCTCTGGCGAGCACGCTTCGGTTGCAGCCTTCGCGCGGCTATCGCTCCAGCTCATGGCGCTCGGCGCACCCAACGCGCTACTGCGCGATGTGCATCAGGCGGCGTTGGAAGAGGTGGACCACGCCGAACGATGTTGGGAGTTCGCACGGCTCTTTGGCGGCGCCGAAATAACGCCCGGCCCTTTCCCATTTCAGACCGCGCCTTCAACGTGCATCGGTCTGGCGGAGCTGGCAGCCGCTGCGGTGCGGGAAGGCTGCCTCGCGGAGACACTTGGAGCGCACGTGCTCGGCGTCGCTGCCGAGCGCGCGCCGGAGCCTGCGGTGCGTGCCGCATTGCTGCGCATGGCGGAAGAAGAAGCCCGCCATGCCGTGCTCTCGTTCCGCATCGTGGCTTGGGCGCTGCGCAGCGGCGATGCGGAAGTGCGCGCCAGCATCCACGCCGCGTTCGCCGCCCCTTGGCCAAGCGTGGACGTCCGAGAGCTCAGTCTACGCAGCAACGTGGACGTTCAGTGCCTCGCGGCCGCCGCCGAGCAAGGGGTCAACGAAGTCCTGACTCCCGCCGCCGCCCGCTTGTTGGCGGCCTAAGGGCCCGCTCTCTACTGTGCCCCTCGTTGGGGGCGATCGTTAGCGTGCGTCGAGCAGGGCAACCATGGCCTTGGCCACTCCGGCTGCGGAGGCCGGGTTTTGCCCCGTCACCAGCCGCTCCGAAACGACCACCTTTTCCTGCCAATTGGCCGCTCCCTCGAAGCGCGCGCCGCGTTCGACCAGCCGCGACTCGAGTAGGAAGGGGACGACGGTATCGAGCTTGACCGCGCGTTCTTCGTCATTGGTGAATGCACTGACGGTCTTGCCGGCCACCAGATACCCCCCATTCGACAAGCGCACGTTCACGAGGCCGGCAGGCCCATGGCACACGGCAGCGACCACGCCGCCTGCTTCGTAGATCGCCCGGGCGGTGTTGCTGAAGGCCTGCGCATCAGGGAAGTCCCACATCGCGCCGTGGCCCCCCGCAAATAGCATCCCCGAGTAGCGCGCCGGATCGACGCTGGTCGAGGGCATGCTTTCGCGCAGCTGCCGTGTGGCCTCGGGATCGTCCAAGAACGCCGCGCTCACGGGGTCGCTGCGGTCCACACCGTCGAGCGGTACCTGTCCACCGCGTGTCGACACCAAATCTACCGTGTAGCCCGCTGCCACGAATACCGCATGGGGGTGGGCGATCTCCGGCAAGTAGGCGCCCGTGGGTTCGCCGGACGTCGTGCCCTTTTTGTCGTGGCTAGTGAGTGCAATCAGCACGCGTTTCATGGGGACTTCCTCGTGGGTTGGAGTTTGGTTGGCCGATGGTGATTTTGGCGGAGCGCTGTTGCAGGCGAAGGCGGCCGCGCAGGCGCCGAGCGCGGTGAGCGCTAGATGACTCATGTTCATGGCTCGTAGCATGCGTCGCCCGCGCGCCGCCGGGTAGCTGGGAGCGCGGTGAATCATTTGTACTATAAGAGTACAAATGACTCCTTCGGCACTCGCCGGCACTTTGCCCAATGTCGAAGCGTTTTGTCGGACCTTCGAGACTGGCAGCTTCACCAAGGCGGCGCAGGCCAGTGGGGTCACGCCACAAGCCATCAGTCGCAGCGTGGCGCGTCTGGAGCAAGCGCTGGGCGTGACGCTGTTTCGACGGAGCACGCGCAGCCTTTCGCCCACGCCAGCGGCGCGCGAGTACTACGAACGTTGCGCGCGAGCGCTTGCGTTGTTGTCGGACGGCGAGCGCGAGCTCTCGAATCGCGGAGGGATCCCCGAAGGGCAGGTGCGAATCAGCGTCCCGACGACCTACGGCCACTACCGCCTGTTGCCCTCGCTGGCGAGCTTTGCCGAGCGCTATCCGAAGGTCAAAGTGGACGTGGGTGTGTCCAATCAGAACGTGGATCTGGTGCGAGACGGCTTCGACTTGGCGATCCGGCGCGGGACCATTCGAGACAAGACGCTGGTCGCGCGCAAGCTGGGTGACTTCACGCTCGGCGTCTACGCGAGCAGCGCTTACTTGGCGCGCGCAGGCATTCCGAAGACGATCGACGATCTGGCGCGCCACGAATGCGTGACCTTCGTCATGCCCAGCTCGGGTCGGGCATTGCCCTGGACGTTTGCCGGCGGAAGAGCGTTCGTGCCCCAGGCGCGCTATCGCTGCACGGACGACGTACTTGGCGTGATCAGCTTGGCCCGCGCAGGGCTTGGCTTGGTGCAGGTGTTCGACTTTCTGGTCGAGGAACAGCTGAATCGCGGCACGCTCGTCGAAGTACTCGCGCCTGCCCGCGGGCCAGGTCGTGCGTTTTCGCTCGTGTACCCGAAGCCGGTCCAGCCGACCCCGGCGGTGCGCGCGATGATCGACTTCATCGCGCAGCAAGCGAGCACCGGGACACGAGCAATCTAGCGCATGGTGTTTGCTCGACTGAACGAGCGGGGACTGTCGAGGGCTCCACCTGGTGGAGTTCCGCGAAGCACGCGCAGGTTTACGTCGTAGAACTCGGGCTTTCCAGGGTCGCCGCTGAGCGAGTGTTTGCTCGACGCATGGTAGAGAGAAGCCTCGCTGACTCGAGTCGACGGCAGCTCGCGCTGCGTGCTCGCAAGGGCGTTGCGCGCGCTCGACTGAACGAGCGGGGACTGTCGAGGGCTCCACCAGGTGGAGTTCGTTGGAGTTCAGCGAAGCACGCGCAGGCCAGGTCGTGGAACTCGGGCTTTCCAGGATCGCCGCTGAGGGAGTGTTTGCTCGACGGGAGCGTCTCGGCAGCTTGCGTGCGTGCTCGCAAGTGATTCGCGCCCACTTGGTGCGGCGCAGCGATGGCGATGGCGTTGCTGCGCGTATCACTTGCTCGCCCGCCTTAGCCGATTCGGCGGTTGGGGTGACGATTTTTGTGGACAGGTTTTTTGCGTCCGGTGTCGTCATCGTTGGGAGTCAGTTGGGTTTGTGGTGTTGCTGGGGCCACGTTTGGCGAGGCGGGGCTTGCACGGGCTTGGACGACGTTGAAACGGTTTTTCCGGGGAAACCAGCGTGGCTGGGTGATGTGAAACTCGAAATAACGCATGGTAGAGAGAAGTGATGGGCGACCAATATCGATTGGTGGGGTTGGGGAATTCGCAGCTCTTGGCGGGATTGTCGGAGCTGGTTCGGCAGAGCAACGGGCTGACCGCGCAGTTGCTCGCTCACTTGGTGGAGCTGGAAGAGCGTCTGCTGCACCTGGAGCTGGGATTTTCTTCGCTGTTTGCCTACTGCGTGGAAGCCTTGGGAATGAGTGAGGGCACGGCTGGGCGCCGCGTTGCGGCGGCGCGGGTGTGCCGGCGATTTCCGGACGTGTTCGAGCGGGTGACTCGTGGCGAATTGCACTTGTGTGCGTTGTGCGCGCTCGCGCCGCACTTGAGCGCTGAAAACGCGGGTGGGCTTTTTGAGGCGTGCCGGGGCAAGACTCGGCGCCAGATTGAGGAATTGCTCGCTGCGCGGTTTCCGCGGCCGGATGTGCGAGAGCAGATCCGGCGTTTGCCAGCGCGCGCTCACGCACCGGTGGTACCCGTGGCAGCAGTCGAGCAAGCTTTGCCATCGTTGCGATCGAGCGCTTCGGTTTTCCCAGCGGTGAATTCAGAAGCTCCAGTATTCGTGCCGAATTCTGCACCCATGCCGGTTGGGGCCCCGGCGATTGCCGACGCGCGTCGGCGTGCTCGTGAGCTCGAGCCCACTTCGGCCGAGCGCTTTGGGGTGCATTTCACGGCCGACGCGGAGTTGCGCGAGCTGATCGAACGCGCGCGTGAGCTCGCGAGCCATCGGCTGCCGAAGGGGGAGCTCGCGGGTTTGATGAAGCTGGCGCTGGCAAGCTTTGT
>DATEPG010000077.1:0-25494 GCA_035273265.1 Polyangiaceae bacterium | reverse complement strand
CTCTGATCCCGGAAACGCGCTACGCCGCGGAGATCCCGCATCCGGTTTATCAAGGCAATTGGGCGGCTGAGCCAGGCGGGGCGCTGCACAACTTTCACTTCACGACCCACGTTCGCTACTGGTTCAAGTACGACCCGGCCGTGACGGCCAGCCTCGACTTCGTGGGCGACGACGACGTGTGGGTGTACGTCAACGGCACGCTGGCGCTCGACTTGGGCGGCTGGCATCCGCCGCTCGCCGGCACCGTGACGCTGAATGCCGCGTCCGGCGCCGCATACGGGCTCACCACCGGCAACGTTTACAAGATCGATGTCTTCCAGGCCGAACGCAAGACGAAGAGCTCGTCCTTTCAACTCACCCTGTCGGGCTTCAACCTCGCTCCCAGCACCTGCACCGCGAAATGCGGTGACCAGATCGTGTCCACCGGTGAGGCTTGCGACAATGGAGCCGCCAACAGCGATACGGCCTACAATGGCTGCACGACGCAATGCATCCCCGGTCCGCATTGCGGCGATGCGTTGGTGCAGACGCCCGACGAAGCCTGCGACGACGGCATGAACACGGGCGCGTACGGCGCCTGCGCTCCGAATTGCCAAGCCGGCCCGTCCTGCGGTGATGGAGTCGTGCAGGCCGGTCACGAGGAATGCGACGACAGCATGAACAGCGGGGCCTACGGCACGTGCGCCAAGGACTGCAAGCTCGGACCGCGATGCGGTGACAAGGTCGTTCAAGGTGATGAGGGTGAAACCTGCGACGACGGCAACGGCGTCAGCCTCGACGGCTGCAGCTCGGCCTGCAAGATCGAACAGGTCAAGTAGGGTCGGGCAATACGCGCTGCAAGACTACCGGCTTGGTTGGCTTCTTCCTGTTGACCACGGCCGCCTGACCGCGTTTGGCGTGGACCGATAGCTTCGAGCGCGCTCGAGGGCTGGAGGCGGCGTTGGGCGCGGCCGGCGCAGAGCTGGTCAGCAGCGGGGCGGGGGGCACAGCGGCTGATTGCGCAGCCACGCTCAACATCGCCGGAGCGCGAGCGGCGGCGCCCTGCTCGGTGTTCAACGAACTGAGCGCCTGGGTTGCGACGGGGCGAGCCAAAAGCAGCAGACCAGCGCCGGCGACTACGACCAAGCCGGTGACGATCGCGAGTAGACCTCGCTTGCGCTGTGGATGCGACTCGGGCGGCGGTTCACTGCGAGTGAAGCAGTCGAGCTCCACGTCGACCGACGTTGGCTGAGACGCACGTACGGATTGGCCCGGGTCGTCATCGACCAAGTCGGCGTCGGTGAGCAGGATTGTTTCGGGCAGCGGTGGGGGCAACGCTTTCGGAGGCTTTGCGCTCGGGCGCCTCGGAGCAGGCGGGGGGATCGGCACTTGGTCGACGAGCCTCGGTGGCAGAGCAGCAGTCTGCTTCGGAACCAGAGTACCCGCCGTGGGCCGAGCCGGCCTGGGAATGCAAACGGGTCGCAGCGCGCGGGTCGTTTGCTCGTGATGAGGTCGTGGGTTCGAGTGATTCATCGAGGCTTCTTTGGTTGGTTGTTCGAGGCTGAAAACGCTAACTTTGGCTGAGTGAGCAAGAAGCTGGACGGCTGTGAGCTTCAAGCACTGTGCTTTGGATTCTTCGCCACCGACTTCGCTGGTTTGGTGGGCCTCTGGTGAGCCCGTTTCGGAGTCTTCGACTTGGCGGCGAGCCGGGTGGTCGCCGGCGCTTTGCGATGGCCCTTGGCCAGCGCTCCCGGCTGCTTCGCTTTGGCAGTGGTGGCGTGTGGATGCGCAGCAGAGCGCGCCGGAGGTGCCTGACGCGGCGTTGCGGTGATCGACCGATGCGCCTTCGGGGACGGCGATGGCGCAGCAAGAGATTCGCCGGCTCGAGTCACGCTCACCAAAAGGGTGGCAAGGACCAGCAGCAAGGTGGCGGGTCGACGAGCGGCGCTTGGGTTGGTCATGTGAGCCTCCTGGAAGTGCGAAAGGACGAAGTGCCGACTTGGCGCTGCGAGCAACGCCGAGTCGGCACAGGGGTCTTTGCAGCTTCGGTGCCAGCCCGCATTGACGCTAAATCGCGATAATTTTAGCGAAAAATGGCAGATGCTGCGGATGACTGGCCGCGATTGTGCGGCCTCTAGGCATCAGCTCTTCCGAGCAGAGCTTGTGGGAGCGCAGCTTACTCTTCGTCGCGCTTGATTTCGTAGCGCTGAAGCAGCCGATGTAGGTACATGCGGTCGAGCTTGGCTTTACGCGAAGCGCGGCTCACGTTGCCTCCCGCCCAGGCCATCAGCTGTTCCAGGTACGAGCGTTCGAAATCCGAAATCAGCCGCTCCTTGGCGGTCTTGAACGGCGAGTCGATGGTCACGGGTGCGGCGGCCGCGCTGGCTTCCGCCTCGCCCGTGTAGGCGGAGCGAGAAGCCTCGACCGCGTCCTGCAAGACGACGGCCCGCTCGATGTAGTTGCGCAGTTCGCGCACGTTGCCGGGCCAATCTTGGCGCGCCAGTTGGGCGTAAATCTGCGGTGTAAACAGGCGCTCGTTTTCAGTACAGCCCATGCGCTCGAGGAAGGTGCGCACGAGGTCCGGGATGTCCTCGCACCGCTCACGCAGCGGAGGCAGTCGGACCGTGAAAACCGACAGGCGGAAATAGAGGTCCTCGCGGAACGTGCCGCGGTTCACCTCCCGCTCCAGGTTGCGATGTGTGGCGGCGATTACCCGTACATCCACTTTGCGCGATTCGTTTTCGCCAGCGCGGCGAATCTCACGGTTCTCGAGAGCTCGCAGCAGCTTGGGCTGCATATCGAGCGGCATCTCGCCGATCTCGTCTAGAAAGATGGTGCCGCGATCGGCGGCCTCGAAGGCACCGATGCGAGCGCGATCGGCGCCCGTGAAGGCGCCTTTGGCATGCCCAAATAGCTCACTCTCGATCAAGGTCGGCGAGATGGCTCCACAGTCGACGGTCAAGAAGGGGCGACCGCGTCGGGGACCGCGCCGGACTAGCTCACTGGCCACCAGCTCCTTGCCCGTTCCGCTCTCTCCGTTGACCAGCACTGTGACGTCGCTAGCGGCGACGCGCTCGAGCACGCTGAATACTTGGCGCATGGCGAGTGTCCGACCTCGCAGTTCACCGAAGCTCGACAGCTCGGGAACGTGCGTCACCTTCTCGGGACTCAGTTGGGTGATGCGCACTACGGAATCGCCGATGGCAATCTCGCATTCACCGGGCGGTAAAATGGCATCTCGAATGCGCACGCCCGACAGCAAGGTGCCGTTCAGCGAATCCGTGTCGGCGACCGTCCACGACCCGCGGTCTAGACTGAGCACGCAATGAAAGCGAGACACGAGGCGGTCCGTGATCAATAGTTCGTTGCTCGGGTGTGAACCGACGCGGAGCCGCTCACCCTCGAGCTCGAGCGAACGACCGTCCGCCTTGCCCCCTTCTCGAAGCACGGTGATGAGCAGGCGTGGGACGGCGACCACGGTGCTGGGCAATATCCCTTGCGTCGCACGGGTGAGCGTCCAGGCTTCGTCCTCGATTCCCTGGGCAGGTTCGTCCCGGCGCTTGCTCATTTTCCCTCGATAATATCCCAGCGCTGCCGGTAGCGTCGAGTGCTCTTCCGCTGCCCCTCCGCTCGGCGTACGGTACCAGTGTGCGCTCAAAGCTCGCCAGGGGCAGCAAGCGCTCGCCGCTCGAAGTGAAAGCCCCATGACCGGTCGCGCTCGGCAGAACCAACCCGAATGCCAAGTGCTGTTCGAATTGTTCGGCAGCCCCCGCGGTAAAGTCTCACTCGGTCGCCTCAGTACTGGCAAAGAAGCGGGGCGGATCGTGATGCTGCGCGAGATCCGAGAGGGCGCGCTACCGCAGGTCACGCCGGCGTTCGAACTGGCCAAGGGCCTCACGCATCCCCGCTTGCTGAAGTTACTCGGTGTCGTCTCGGACCGCACCCACAACTACGTCGCTAGCGAGTACGTTCCCGGACTCTCATTGTTCGAGCTGGTTGCGCGGGCACGGGCACGCCAGCAGGGGCTTTCGGTCGGTGCCGCGGTGCGAGTCATGATCGACGCGCTGCGCGCCGTCGTCAGTGCGCGTTCGCTGCTGGCCGAAGCCGGCGCGCAGCCGGTCCGCTTGCTGAACAGCGACTGCATCTGGCTGGTGGACTACGGCGAGACACTGCTGTCCGAGGTGGGCGTTTCCGCCGCCCTGCTCGGTGGCGCAAGCCCGGTCACCCCTGTGCAGGCCAGCGAGGTCGAGGCGCGCGACATGATGACCGCCGCCGTGGAGCTCTATCAGCTCGCCAGCGGCCGCCTGATGACCGGGGACTTGAGCCGAGCAGCCAAACTGCACCTACCTGCGCCGCTCGCCAAAGTGCTCGAAGATGTCTTCACCTGGTCGCCCTCGACCGATGTCGACGGACTGAGCCAGTTGGCAGACGCGCTTTCGGGCCTACCTCCCGTGCTGGTCGGTTCCGAGCAGCTCGTCGCTACTGAACTGCAGCGTTCGAGCGGCGATCTACTCGAAGAGCGCCGCCGCAAGCTGGCCGCCTTTCACAGTGGGGCAGGCGCGGACACCGAGGGCGCGACGCGCGTGTTCGTGGCTTTGCCGGTCGAAGAGGAGGAGGCGGCAGAGGAAGCGACGCTGGCGGTTCCTGGCTTCCGGCGACAGGTGCCGTTCATGCTGGCGGTGCCGCCGCTCAGTACCGTCACCCGAGCTGAACCCGAATCCAAGTCGCGCCGGCCGCGGCCATCATCGTCCCAACCGTTGTCCGCGCAGGCTCCCAAGCAGCGGTCAGGCTCGCTCCTGTTCGGCCTGTCCAGGCGCGAGCGCTGGTTGCTCGCCGTCTGGTGCCTACTCGCGTTGGGGGGGATCGCCTGGCAGCGCCGCGATTGGTTGAGCTCGGCGCTGGCTCGGCTGAGCGCTTGGAAAGCCACCGCGGCGAACCAGCGCCCCGCCCGTGCCGCGCCCGCCGAGTAGGCGAGTGGTCACGGGCGGGTTTTACGCGTCCTGATCGATCGTTCGCGCGCCGTTAGTTCGGGCAGTTCACGCCGTGACACCGATTGAAGGCGTTCAGCTGCTGGCCGCTGGCGTGTACCTGGCTGCCATCGGGGCAATCGACTGTTACTTGGTCGCTAGTTGCCTTGTAAGAGAGCTGCTGGTCGCCTTTTGAGAGAAGGGCGCCGTTCGAGCTCAGCGTAGCGGTCACACACGGCTGGTCGCTTCCGGCGCGATACAGACCAGCTGCGGCCCCTGAACGCACGATCTTCGATCCGTCACTCCAGGTCACCGAGCCGTCGTCCGTCGTGCACGTTCCGCTCAGGTCCGGTTCGTAGCAACCCGCGAGGAAGTCTTCGAGACACGAACCGAATAGCGGATTGGCTTGGTCGTCGCACTGAGCGGGACTGGCCGTGATGTACAAATAGCTGATGCACATCTCGTCGTTGGTGCTTTCTCCCCAGGTGACGACGCTGCTCTTTTCTCGCGTATCGAAACCGCAGCGAATCGAGATCGAACTCGGCTTGTCGATCAGCAATGGGTCGCTGTACCACCAGGCGTTCTGCCAGTGAAAATTCCAGCGATCGACATCGACCAAACACTGCGATGCGCCATTCGCTTCGATCTCGACGCGCATCGTTCGGCCCAAAGTGTGCATGTGAGGCATGGCGCCGTAGACCGTGAAATTGACGGGGGACACCGGGGAATTGGCCGTCGATTCGACCTTTGCCAGGCCGGGGGGCAAGCGCAGATCGGAGTTCGATATGGGCGCAAATTGGGCGCTGATGGGCTTGTCCTTCGCGAAGGCGAGCGCGACTCGGGTGCGGTCGGGCGCCATTCCGTTCTCGAGGTTGTAGTGGATCTGAATGACTAGATCGCGGTGCGCAACGAGCGGCACCCCGGTGCCGGCGGGCAAGTCGATCGCGCCGGCTCCGGGCGCCCACATCGCGAACGGTGAGGCATCGACACCTGGGCCACCGAAGCAGGGGTAGCCAGCGCCGGCCGCGGCGTCATCGAGCGCGTGGGCGGCGGTCGCTTCGGCGTCGTTCGCCGGTTGATAAACGATCAAGTGGTGTACTTCGCGTTCCTGACCCGGAAGTACCTGATACCGAGTGAGGTAGCGAAGCGCGTCCACCGGTGACGGCACCACGAAACAGCGGTAGTCGTCGTGGCCGCTCGCGTCGTTGGGCGTATACGACACGCCCATATCGAGCACCGCGTCCGGGTTCTCGAGCGAAGGCAGCGCACCCGGTAGCGCAGGCGCTTTGCTGGCATCCCCCGCCGGGGTGCCCGCTGTCGCCCAGCGTCCGAGCAAGCGTATTTCGTCGTCGCTCAGCCAACGTGCGTTCGAGTACGTATTGCATTTCCCACTGTTGTCCACCGGCATCGGTGGCATCCGTCGCTCGGCCGTCGCACTGACGATGGCACTCGCATGGTCACGGACTTCGTCGTAGCTGGTGAGAGCAAATTCCGCGATGCCGCCTGGACGGTGACAGCCGACGCAGTTGTGATTGATGATCGGCGCGACGTCCTCGTAGTACTTGGGCACTGCGGGATCTGCGTTCTTCACTGCGCCGCCTTCTGAGCACGCAATCGTCCCCCAGCCGGCGAAAACTAGCCCCAGCCCCAGCAAAACACGCAGTCGCCCCCATTCCCCGCCTGCCCCACCACTGATCAACCTTTTCATCCTGCCATTCAAAGCACAAGATCTCGGTCCGCGCCCGCTGAGAGTGCAAATGCTCACCTGTCGAGGAGCCGCGGCGGGCGAGGGGAGAGACTGCTGAATCGGTATTGGCCAGGCGCACGCCGGCAATCGCCACGCACAATCTGGACCTTCGGCCGAGTTTCCGGAACGGCACGCCGACTGCGTATCGCTGGGGCATGTCTGACGGAGCACACACCACGACCATCTGCGGACCAGAGCTGGGCCTGGCAATTGCCGATGCCAGCGCGCTGATCGGCCTCGACGCATACCCGATTCAGGTCGAGGTGTCGTCGAGCCGGGGGCCGTCGTTCTTTCAAATGGTGGGGCTGGCCGAGGCCGCGGTGCGAGAGGCGCGGGTGCGTGTGGCCAGCGCGCTGGCGCGACTCGGCGTGTTGCTGGATGAATACGCAATCACCGTCAACCTGGCGCCGGCGGATGTGCGCAAGGGCGGAGCCGCGCTCGATCTGGCGATTGCAGTTGGGATCCTGGGCGCAATCGGCGTCGTGCCGGTGCACGCCATCGAAGGGGTGTTGCTCGTCGGCGAGCTTTCGCTCGATGGCAGTTTGCGCCCTGTCCGTGGGATTTTGCCGCAAATCGTCGGGGCACGGGCACGTGGGATGGCATTCGCGGTGGTGCCCGCTGGTAACGCTGCCGAGGCCGGCCTGGCCACGGGCATTACGGTATTTCGGGCCGAATCCCTGGCCATGTTGGTCGCGCACTTGCTGGGGGAACGCCCTTTGCCCATGGTCGCGCGTACCGAGTTCGAACCGGAATTTCCGTCCAGCCACTTCGATCTGGCAGACGTGCGCGGCCAAGCGACGGCGCGCCGCGCCCTGGAAATCGCCGCGGCAGGTGGACACAACTTGCTGATGATGGGGCCGCCGGGCAGCGGCAAGACCATGCTGGCGCGGCTATTACCCAGCCTGCTTCCGCCGCTGCGCTTCGACGAAGCCGTCGATTGCACCGCCATCTACAGCGTGGCGGGGCTGCTGCCGAACCAGCGCGGCGTAGTCTGCGAGCGGCCCTTCCGCTCGCCGCACCACTCCGTCAGCGAAGCGGGCTTGGTCGGTGGCGGGGATGTTCCGCGCCCCGGCGAGGTCAGCCTGGCGCATCACGGGGTTTTGTTCTTGGACGAGCTGGCGGAGTTTCGGCGTGCGGCATTGGAGGCACTGCGGCAACCACTCGAGGACGGCTTCGTAAACATCGCGCGGGCGCGGGCACGGGCGCGTTTTCCGGCCCGCCCACTGTTGATCGGCGCGGTCAATCCGTGTGCCTGCGGCTATTTCGGCCACCCGCGTCTGCCTTGTCGTTGTACTGATCAGGCGCGCGAACGTTACCGTGCGAGGCTTTCCGGTCCGTTGCTGGATCGCTTGGATATCCACGTGGCAGTGCCTCCGGTGGAGATATCCGCGCTGGTCCGTGGGGTGAAGGGTGAGGACTCGGCCAGTGTGCGTGCACGGGTTGGCCAGGCGCGCGCGCTGCAGCACACGCGCGCGCGCCAGTTGAAGCTGCGCCAAGGCTTGAATGCGCAGCTGTCTGGGGCTGAACTCGAGCGCTTGGTGGTGCTGGAGCCTGAAGGTCGCAGGTTGATCGAGGCGGCGATCAACCGCTTGGGCCTCTCGGCGCGCGCCTTCAGCAAGGTCTTGCGCGTCGCGCGCACCATCGCCGACCTCGAGCAAGAGGAGCGCGTGCGCACGCCGCACATCGCCGAGGCCATCCAAGGCCGCATCCTCGGGCCGAGCCCGGGGGCGCGCCTGGCCTGATCCGAAAATCGACACGAATTTGGGCGGGCGCGGCGCTGCTCGTCACGTACGCCCGAGGCTAAGAACAGAAGGTAGTCATGAGTGAAGAAAAGAAGTCCCAAAAACAAGAAGCTCTGCGTCAAGTCGTCCAAGGACTGGAAAAAACCTATGGCCAAGGCACGATCATGCAGCTGGGTAGTGGCCCCCAGCAACCGATCGCGGTGATCCGGAGCGGGGCATTGCTGCTCGACGAAGCCCTCGGGGTCGGCGGTTACCCACGCGGGCGAGTGGTCGAGATCTTTGGCCCCGAGTCGAGCGGCAAGACGACGCTGACCTTGCACGCAATCGCGGAAGCACAGCGAGCGGGCGGGATCGCCGCGTTCATCGATGCCGAGCACGCTTTCGACTTGCGCTATGCCCAGGGCATCGGCATCGATTTGAAAAAGCTCTTGATGTCCCAGCCAGACTGCGGCGAGCAGGCGCTGGAGATCGCCGAAGCATTGACGCGCTCGGGCGCGGTCGATTTGATCGTGGTCGACTCCGTGGCTGCGCTCGTCCCCAAGGCGGAAATCGAGGGCGACATGGGCGACGCACACATGGGGTTGCAAGCCAGGCTGATGAGTCAAGCATTGCGCAAGCTGACTGCGGTCGCGAGCAAGAGCGGGACCACGCTGATCTTCATCAACCAGCTGCGCCAGAAGATTGGCGTGGTGTTCGGCAATCCCGAAACGACCACCGGTGGAAACGCGCTCAAATTTTACGCCAGCGTTCGGCTGGACGTGCGGCGCACCGGAAAGGTCAGCATGGGTGAAACCGTGGTCGGCAACCGCACGCGGGTAAAAGTGGTCAAAAATAAGTGCGCTCCGCCGTTCACCGAGGCCGAGTTCGACATCCGTTGGGGTACCGGCATCGACGCGGGCGCGGATCTGGTTGAAGCGGCGACGCACGCGGGTGTCTTGGAGAAGAACGGCTCACACTACCTATTTGGCGGCAAGAGTGTCGGTCAAGGCAGGGACAAGACCCGCGATCTGATCTTGATGGATCCGGTCCTGTTCGAGGCCGTGCGCAAGAAGACCCTCGAGCTGCTACCCTCGCAAGCCCATCGACTAGCGAAGTCCGGGACACTCGATGATGCACCGGAGAAGAGCAGCAAGCCCGACAAAAAGAGCGCTGCTTAAGCCGAGTCCTCCGCGCGTAGCCCCGTAACGCTGCGGGGCACGCGTCGCCCGAAGACTCACAGGGCGTGCAGGGCGTGGCTGCAATCGGGTCAGTGCCTGCTCGCGCTTGACTCTCTGCTGCCCGGACCTATCACTGAGGCGTGCGCGCGCTGGCAGAGCTCGATGTGCTAATCGTGGATTGCCAGACCACTGGAGCGAGCCCCGCTTTTGGCTGTGTGCTGGAGCTCGGCTGGGGGTTAGCTCGGGCGAACCGTGGCGAGTTGGTGGGCGCAGAGGCCCACTGGATCGCTCTGCCCGCGGGGCAGCGTGTATCGCGGCAGGTGCAAAGAATTACCGGCTACGAGCCCGCGCACGCGGCGCATGCGCTCCCGGACAGCGACGCTTGGGCGCGCTTGCGGCAAGCCGTGCAGCGCTCGGCTGCCGCACCCACGGCGATTCACTACGCGCGCTTCGAGCTCGCGTTTCTGCGTGATTGGTCAGCGCGCCTCGAGCCGCAAAGCCCGTTTCCGTTCGACCCCGTGTGCGTGCATGCGATTGCCACGCGGCTCTATCCGGATTTGCCCCGCCAATCGTTGCGCGCGCTGGCCGGCTATCTGGGCCACAGTCTCGATCTCGCGCGCCGCTCGCTCGGTCACGTAGAAGCGACCGCGTTCGTTTGGCAGCGCATGTGCGCGGAGCTCGCCGTGCGCAATGTCGTTACCTGGGAGCAATTGCAAACCTGGCTCGGCGAACGCGCGCCGGCCAAGGATCGCTCCAAGAAGCCACGCTATCCGATCGCGAGTGAGCGCTACAAGGGTCTCCCGGACGCTCCCGGAGTGTACCGCTTCTTGCGCAGTAATCGCGATCTGCTGTACGTCGGCAAAGCCGCCAGCCTGAAAAAACGCGTCGCCAGCCACTTCAGCGGTCGAGCGAGTAAGCTGCTCGCACCCGAGATGCTCACGCAAGTCGGCGAGATCGAGTTTACGCTCGCCCCCAGCGCGCTGGAAGCCGCGCTGCTCGAGAACGACATGATCAAGACTTTGCGTCCGCCCTACAACGTGCAGCTCGCCCTTCAGCACGGAGTTTGGTATAGCACGCGTGACTTCACTGCGGTCATGCCCACGCGGAACGCCGAGTACGCTGTCGGCCCGCTTGCGTCACAGTACTCACTCAGGCCGCTGGCAGCGCTGATCGAGCTCTCTTCCGGCGTGCCGGCGACGCCGCAGTTGCGCTCGCAGGCTGTCGGAGTGTCAGATCTGTGGACACCGGACGAAGCCGTGTTTGCCGCGGGTTGGGCCGAGCTCGTCGCGCGTCACCCGGCTGCATTCGCGCTCGCTGCGGCAAGACCACGGCATGGCGCGCTGCAATTGGCCAAGCAGCTGCTGTGCGGCGCGGCCAGCCAAGCCGTCGAGGAGCACGAGAGTCGCGAAAAGCCCGAAGGTTGGGACCCTGAGCGCGTGGCGCGGCACATCGAACGCGCGCTCGCTCAGTCGTTTCGAGCCTATCGCCGGGCCCGCTTTCTGCAATTGCTCCACGATTCTGAGGTCGTGTATCGGGAGCCGAACGCTGTCCAGGCGCGTCTACTGCGGATCCGTGACGGCGCCCTGGCTGAGTCCGTCGAGCTCGCGCCCGATTCACTGCCGAGCCAGGTTGCGGCTCGCGCTGCTGAGTCGCGGTCGCTCGATAAATTGCACTTCGACCGCGCCAAGTACGATCGTTTGCGCGTGCTCACTAGCGAGCTCAAGCGCATTGCCCGTGACGGTGGAGAGGTGGCTGTGCACTTTGGCCCGCGCTCCTCGATCCCAAAGCGTTGGCTGGCAGGAGTGCTTCGCTTGGTTTGACTGTGACTCAAAACCGGGCCTGCCGCGGACTGTCATTGAAGCTCGCTCAACCGGCGGACGAAATGCGATGGCGGCGTACGTACTCGGCTATCGTTTCATCCTCGTCCTCGCCCTCAGTCGAGTCGTCGGTGTCGCGCCGTTCATTGCTTGCGTTGAGCGGGTCGTCGACATCGGGGATCGTGTCGGCGCTCGGTTTGGGCAAATCGTCGACATCCGGAATCGTATCGGCAAAGCCGAGGCTGCGCTCGGATTCGGTCGCTTGCGTGAGCCAGGCACTGCCCAAATCCTCGGGCGCCGGCGGTTCTTGGTCGTCACCGGAGAGAGGTGCGGGCACGTGTTCACTCGGCTGCGCGGTGATGGGTGCTTTGCCGTCGAACACGCCGTCCAGATCGAGCGCCAGATCGAGAACGTCCGGCGCGGACGAAAGGGGATCATTGTGTGACCAAGTCGGGGGCTTGGGGGCGATATCGGATACAGTGGGGACAGGACGCGGTTCAGCGCGTCGCGGCGAGCGAGTTGGGCGCGTCGAATCACTCGACCGCGCGCCGGAACGCCGGGTGAGCGCGTAGCCCAATCCGGCGAGCACCGCTGCCCCCGCCAACACTTGCACTACCTGAGCGTTTTTCTTGGACACTGGTCGCTTCTCTCTTGGTTTGGGTTGCTCCTGAGAGAGCATGCGCGATGCCAACCCTGAGTGCGTACCGCAGTGCAGCATGGTGGCGGCATCGTGGCGGCGTTTTTTCGAGCTTTGCGCCGCACCACGCCGCTCGCGCCCGCTGACCCAACCCCCCTTCGACCGGGGTATTGCGACACGCTCCGCACAGGTCGTGGCGGCCTGCCACGACCTGATGACCACTCGAGCTGCTGGAGCCGTCCGAGCTGTCCAGCTGTCCGAGGTAACCCGAGCTGGCCGAGGTAACCCGAGCTGGCCCGAGCTGGCCGAGGCAACCCGAGCTGCCCGAGCGCCCGAGAAGCCGACGTGAGCGACTGACCCGGCGTCCCCGGCCGCCCTGGCGGACCTCCGCGAGTACAGCTTTGGCTCGAGGCCGAAAACTCGTTCGCGCAGCGGCGGACACGCGCGACTACGGCCATGCTCGAAGCACGCGCCCTAAAGCGCTGCTTCGATAACTCCCGGGCGCCATTCGGCCCCGGCGCCGGTCGGGAGCGCTGGCCAAAGGAAGGCGGTGCGAGTAAGCATTTCGATCGAGAAATGCCCTCGCTGAGCTCGAGCATCGTGAACCAGCAGGTCGCCTCGGTCCGCGACGTGGAAGAGGCGCTGTCACGCCAGTCGCTGTATGGCGGCGATCTGATCACCAACCTACTCGAGCTTGCAGCGGTCAGTGAGGAGCGCCTGGGCAAAGTACTCGCCGAGAGTCACGAACTCGAGCCGGCGCCGACGGGTGAGTTGCCCGTTGCACCGGAGTACGTGCGTCGTCTCGTGCCCGCGGACCTCGCGCAACGTTTCGCGCTCTATCCGCTGGACGAGCGTGACGGCATCCTGACATTGGCGGTCGCGGAACCTCTCCCCGCCGAAGCCGAACAAGATCTCGCCTTTTCCTTGGGCTCCAAGATCGTGCAAAAGGTGGCGCTCTTGGTGCGCGTTCGGCAAGCCATCGCGCGTGATTACGGCAGTCCTCTGGATCGGCGCTCACTGCGTGTGCTGGCCCGCTTGAGTGGTCGACCCGATCCGAGTCCAAGCTCCGTGCCCAGTCGCCCTGATGCTTCACTGTCGCAGCGTCCGGCGCAAATCGCGCGCTCCAAGCAACCTTCGGCTCCGGCCGACGCCGCGCCAGCCAAGGCCCCGTCAGCGAAGTCTGCCCGAAGCAGGTCTCCGCTGCCGAGGTCCGCGCCACCGAGGTCTCCTCTGCCGAGGTCTCCGCTGCCGAAGGCCGGACCCAGCATTCAGCCGCGCGTTCCTCGCGCGCCGGCATTGCCGGATTTCTCGAGCTTGACCAAGCCTGCGGATGCCAGCCGTCAGCGTCGGCTTGGGCCGTTCACCGCTGCAATGGCGGAGCGCGGTTTGCTCGAAGCTCAAACGCGTGATGACGTGCTGCGCGCGTTCTTCGACTTCGCCAGCCAGTATTTCGACTACGCCGCGCTGTTCGCGGTGCAAGGCGATCTGGCCGAAGGGCGCGACGCTGCAGGCGCGGGGGCTCCGCGTTCTCGCATCGTGGCCGTGGGCGTGCCGCTCGATTTGCCGAGCGCCATGTCTCGGGCGCGCGAAGCGGCTACCTACGAACTAACCCGCTTGGGCAGCGGGGGGCTGGATGGCGCACTCGCCAAGGATCTCGAGCGACGACCGGGGCGCTTGGTTTTGTTCTTACCGGTGCAAGTGCGTGCCCGGACGGTGTTGATTCTGTACGGCGACCACGGCGAGCGCGACGTCGAGCTGCAAGCGGTCGGTGAAGTGATCTCGTTCGCGCCGCTGGTTGCCAACGCCTTCGAACGTTTGATCTTGCGCAAGCGGCTGCGCGACAAGGGTGGGGACGCCCCGCCGCCCAGTATGCGCTTGGGCAGACCACGCGAACCCTCGCGTCCCTTGCCCAACGCGGGTGAGCGTGCGGCCACGTTGGCTTCGCTGATCGAGGAACGTTTCGACACCGGCTCGCGCAGTTCACGCCCTGCCAAACCAAGCTCCGGACTGCCCTCGGCGCCCGCCCCCAAGCGCTCACCGCCGCCGCCAGCGCCGGATCCGGTCACGCCGCCGACGCCGCATTACACGCCCGCACCCACGGTCGCGATTCCAGTGATCTCGATCGGCCCGGCGTCTTCCCGACGTTCTGCCGCGAGCACGTCGGCCGCGCCTCCGCCGGTTCCTCCGCTGCGTAAGAGCGAACCTCCCGAGGACGGTTGGGACGCCGCGCACGCCGGTATGCCTTTCGCGCGGGTCGAGCGTGGTACCAAGCCCGGTGTCGGCGGACTGAGAGGCTCCACTCCGAGCGGTCTCGGCCCAGTAAAACCGCCCGGTGAGGCCGCCCCCATCTCGCTTCGGGCTTCGTCGCTGCCTCGCCTGCAGCTGGTGTCCGAAGGCCCGCCGCCCTTACCCCAGTCCGAGGCGCCCGAGGTCGACGTCTCTGCTGGTTCGAGCGAGCTGTTCGAGGGCGACGAACTCTCGCCGACTTCCGACGTCAGCGGAGTGCCGCTCGCCCCCGCCTCGCGGGCGCTCGCGTACAGCGCACGCCCGCTGCCTCCGCGAGACGTCTCGCAAGACGTGGGGTTGCCCACGGTGATCGTCGACCTTGCCAGCGACACACAAGAGTTCGTCGATCGCTTGCTGGAAGGAGACCCGACTGCCGGCGACAAGCTGGTACAGATCGGGGACACGGCGATCACCGTGCTGGCGAGCATCTTCCCGGGACCTATCACCTCCGAACTCAGACGCAGTTCGGGTGATGGGCCAGGCAAGGCCTCGGAGTGCGGTCCAGTGTTGCGCACGCTGGCGCGCATGGGCACTCGTCCCGTGCCGTTCGTGGCCGTGCGTACAGCCGACGGGGATCCCGTGGTGCGCGCCTGGGCAACGCGGCTGCTGGGTGAGATGCCCAGCGCAGAATCCGCGCAAGCGGTGGTGCGGCGCCTGACTGACGACGATGCGGACGTGCAACGCGCAGCGCTCGCCGCCGGCCACCTCTTGCTGCATCACGCGGAAGCCGCGGAGGCCTTGCAAGCCAAGATCGCCGAAACAGTGAGTGACGTGACGCGTCCAGAGGACAACCGTCACTCGTTGATCGAGGCACTGGCCGAGCTACGCGCTCCGCTGGTCATTCCGACCTTGATCCGCCTGCTCGAGGACGGCTCACCGGACATCGTGCGCTCGGCGCATTGGGCGCTCGGTGTGATTGCACGACAAGATTTCGGTACCAAGGCAGCGCATTGGGAAGAGTGGTGGTTGACCAACTCGAGCCGGCATCGCATCGAGTGGCTGATCGACTCACTGATGCACGAAAATCAGGAGCTGCGCCGAGCCGCCGGGGACGAGCTCAAGAGCTTGACCAAAGAGTACTTCGGCTACTACGACGATCTGCCGAAAAAAGAACGACAGCGTGCGCAGGATCGCTACCAGGAGTGGTGGGAAAGCAAGGGCAAGGCCCGCTTTCGCTGAGCGCGGCTGGCTTTTTCGTTAAGTTACACTATCGACGCGCCGTAACAGCCGTGGCAGGTCCATACTCCCGATGATCGAGCCTGAGCAGCATTACGACCCAGGATTGCGCGCCGCAAACCTGGCACTCTCCGGACGCAAACGCCGAGAGGTGAGCCGCATCACCTCTCTCGAGCTGCGCTTCAGCGATCCGCGCAGCGAGCCTTGGGAAGCGCTGGCGATGATCTCCGTCGGTCTGCTCAGCGTGCTGGTCGTGCTCGGGCTTTGGCTGGTTTGAAGCTCAGCGTTCACCCGAGCACTGAAGCGTAACTCACTCGGTCTTGGCTGCAGCGGCAGGGCCGGACTTCTTGCCGCCCGTGAGATCGATCACCCATTCTTCGGTGTGCTCCTCGCCGACGTAGGCCGGGACGATCACCGCGTTCAAGGCGCGCTGGACGCACTTGCCGACGGGGTTCTCGTCGTAGGGCGGGCTGAGCGTGAGCGTTTTCACGTGGCCGTCGTTGGCGAACAAGATCGTGGCCGTGGCCTTGGTGTCTTTGCCCTTGGTTGGGGCTTTGGATCCCTTCGGCGGCTTGCCGGTTTTGGGATCGATGTTCTTGTCGCCCTCGACCACGGACTCCGGGCAGGTCTCCGCAGAGTGCGCGGCGCGATGCAGTTCGAGGTCCGCCTGCTTGGCGTCCCACTCGCGCTTCTTCTCCTCTTCGGTCGAGCCCGAGGTGTCGTGGGTGCCGCGCGATTCACGCTGCTTCTTGAGCTGCTCATCGCCCAGAGCCTCTTGCTCCGCCAAAATCTGATCCGGAGACTTTACCTCGCCCGGGCTAGACTCCGCACAGGCCACGAGGGCCAACGCCAAAAAACCGAGATATCGCTGCTGCATGGTCGGCACATTAGTCTCGACTCCCGCGCTCTGGGAAGACCTGCACCGGCTGAAATTGGGGCGGGCCGAGCGGATTTTTCACGCGGGGGCGTCCGAACCAGGGGCAGTGCGAGTTCGGCAAGTGCGATCGAACGACCGTGAGGCAATGCGTTCATGCCCCCGTGACCCGCCGAGCTCCGCGCCCCAAACCGCCTAGTCTGCGGTAAATCGCCGGATTTGCTGTAGGTGCGGGCTGTCCGGGAAGCGACTGATGAAGGCGCGGGCGCGCTGCTCGGCGGCCGTCACTTGGCCGCCGCGAAAGAGCAATTCGATCATGAGCGCTTCGCGTTCCTGATGCAGCTCGGGCGCAGGGAATTGGCGCCGTGAGGCCTCGAGTGTGGCGAAGGCGTCGCCCAGCTTGCCGGCGCGCAGCTCAGCGCGCGCTTGGCGCAGCGCGCGCGCTTCGGCTTCGAGCTGGCTCATCCGCGTGCTGTCCGGGGGGACCGAATCGTCGAAGGTGGCGACCGATGGCAGAGCGCCGGCGGCTTTGTCTACGTTGCGCGCTTGGGCACTCACGTTCGCGCTGGCGCTGCCGTGCTGAGTCGAGCGGAGCGTCGATGGCGCATCGGGTGCGGGCGGGAGGGGAAGCGCCAATGCAGAGGCCGCAGCCCGCGGCTCCGGCAGGAGCGTTGCCGCTGGGCGTTGCGTAGTCGCTCGCTGCTCGGTTGGCGCGGGCGCTTGCTCGACGCTGAGTCGATTCGAAATTTCGCCCATGCCCTCCACCGCGCCGTAGATGGCTAGTCCAACGACGAAGCCCTTGCCAACGGCAAGCCAAACCGCGGCCGCCTTGCTCAGGCCGGCCGTAGCCGTTTTCACGCCCGCCGCTTGCACGCTGGTCGTGGCAGCAGCCAGTGGAGCGAGGGCGAGTGTGGCCATCAGCCCCGACCAAACCTGGTCGCGTTTCGCGTTCGGCGGATCGGCTTCGAGTCCCGCGCGCAAGATCGCGCGCTCGAACTCGTCGGCTTCGCTAGCTTCGTCCAACCAATGCTTCAATTCGCTCATCGCTCGCCTCCCACGCGACGTAATTCGAAATGCTCTCGAGCGCGGTAGCGCTCGATGCTGCGGCGGAAAATTTCGCGCGCCAAGCGCAGCCTCGAATGGACGGTCGGTGCTGGCACGCCCAGCAGCTCCGCCACTTCTTCGCCCGTTCGTCCTTCTAGCTCGAACAACGTGAACACCGCGCGTTGCTCGAGCGACATCTCGTTCAACGCGGCCTCGAGTAGCGCTCGGCGCTCTGCGAGTTGCTCGCGCTCTGCGTCGTGCGCTGGTCCCGTCTCGCTCTGCTCGGTGCGGTCCGCGTCCTCCGCCAGCTGTTCGTGGCGCTGCACGGCGCTGCGCCGCCGCTCGCTCGCGATGCGCAGACAGACGGCGTAGACATAGCTGGCCAGTGGCCGTTCTAGGTCCAGCTGGTGGAGCT
This sequence comes from Polyangiaceae bacterium, assembly GCA_035273265.1. Taxonomy (GTDB): domain Bacteria; phylum Myxococcota_A; class Polyangia; order Polyangiales; family Polyangiaceae; genus PMG-095. Next base: position 7,653 of record DATEPG010000077.1, on the reverse strand, counting down.
TGCGATACAGGACCAGAAACACATCTTGGGCAGCATCGCCGAGATCGCGTTCGGGCACGCCGAGCCGTCGTAGCGAACGCCAAGCAAGCGCGAAATGGCCGCGATAGAGCGCTTCGAAGCTGGAGAAGTGAGCTTCGCTCACCAGGCCGTCCTCGTTCGCATTACAGGGCGCCTCGTACGCCGAGTGAAATCAATCCGCCCACCGCGCTGGGCCGAAAGGCGACGCTGCGCGAGCCATTGACTTGAACTTCGAAGCCGTTTCGGATGATCGGCAGCACGGCTTCCCCCGCCAGTACCCACGACAGTGAGTGAGTGAACGGAAAGACGACTTCTGGGCCGAGCGCAGCGGCCAACCAAGCAGCGCGTTGGCTAAACCCTTCGGCATATCCGACACCGCTGCCACGCAGAGAGCCGATCATTGCGGCCAGGCACCAGTCGAGCTGCGCGCCACCCGCTTGGCCCAAGGCGCGCCCACAGCCGCGGAAGTCGGCGTACGCCAGGCTCAGTTCGACTTCGCCCCCGGGGCTCGTCACCGTGTCGGTAAGTACGAAGCCGCCACCGAGCGAGAGCGACCAGTCCGGAGTGAGGTGAAGCCCCGCCCTTCCTGCCAAGAGCGGCATCGCGTGCTCCAGAACATTGAGTGTGATTCCTGCGCCTGCATCGAGAAAGAAGCGTGCCGGGTACGGGGCCTCAGCGGGCGGTTTCTGTTTTGGCTCTGGCGAGCGGTGAGGGGCCGTGTCTTTCGGGGCTACAGGGGTAGGCTGCAGATTCGCGTAGGGGTCCAAGAAAATCGCGAGCGTGACCGCGATCGCGTCCGCCAAACTCGCACAACTCGGACCGAGATCCTCCAGCGTACGGCTGCCGTGGCGCGAGCCAGAGGTGCTGATCTGAGCGCTGTAGCCGCCGAAGTTGCGGGCAATCGCCACTTGAACCCAGGTCTCGACCACCCCGGCGCCGAGCTCTGCGCTGATCACGTTCGCTCCTGCTACGCCGCGCACCCGTTCGGCCAGCACTAGGGAGTCCGGACAATCCTGCGCCCCTTCGCCGCGCGTGACGACCAGCGCTGCTCTTGGAGACTGCGTTTGTGCCGCCGCGAGCGACGTTCCACTCGCGCTGGCCATGAAGAGCAGCAGCCCAAGGCAACAGCCACGCCGTCTAGTTGTAGACATGAACGGGGTTTTGGCGGCAGAAGACTCCGGGGGCGCAGATCGCTGTATCCCCCTGTGGGTCGTATTGTGTCCCTTGGCTGATACAATACGAGCCAGCCAACGGATTGGTGCCTTCGGCGGGTTCATCGATCAGGTGCTCGCATTGCATGTAGTCAGGGCAGGTGCAAAACGGGCCTGGCCCCGGGCCCGCACATTGGCAGCTGCAGATCGAAGCCGCGAACCAGGGTCGAGCTAAGAGCTGCGGGGCCACCGGAACAGCCACCGAATCGTAGCTGCCGGCAGCCAAACAATCGGTGCCGCCCTGCGCTTGTCCAAAAGGACAACTGACGCGTCCCTGGAAATGGTTTTGGATGCACACATTCGTCGCACACATCGACGTGTGGTCGTTGACGGTCACGTCTTTCACGGAGTGCCCGGCAAAGTCCAGCGCGTATTCTTCGTCCGAAACGCAATAGCTCCCCATGCCCCGGGCCGGCCCACCCGGCGGGCAACCCAGAAACAGCGCCTCAGTCGTCACTCGCGACGGGCTCGTCTTTTGTTCCGTGAAGGGGCCGAAGAAGCGCACCCTCCGCCGTTGCAGGTTGGGACAGGCCTCGACCAGGGCACTTTGAGCCTCTCCGCCTGCAGCGGAGACATAGCACCAGCCCGTGGTGTTTGCGTCCGGTTCCGCCTCCGTCTGGCACTGCTGCAAGCTCGTGCCAACTGCGCGGTCGACCTCGCAGACGCACAAGTCCGCGCAGGCGCCGCTGCTGGAAGTGTCGCACTGGCCCGCCCACTTCGATTCGAGGCGAGCCGTACGCGCGCGCTCGTCACTCGTGGGCGAGAGCCCGGCCGCCGCGCAGTTGCAATCGGGGCTCTGCCGTGCGCTCAGCACATAGCAGTCGGCATTGCCCGCTTCGTCGATGGGCAACTCCTCTGGCAAGCACAAGTAGGGGCGCTCATCGTCCGTAGTCGTCGCGGGCATGACCTGCCATAGCTGGTAAGTCGGCTCGGATGCGGGGGCGATTCCACCAGGTCTCGAACCGCCCCCGCTGCTATCCGTGCCGCCGCTACTCCCCCCGCTCCCCCCGCTGTCCTTCCCCCCATTGACGGTCAGTCCGTCACTGCCGACGAGCTGGTTCGACCCCGAACAGCCGAACGTCACCGTTGCCCCCAGAACGACTGCCACCTCGAACGATTTCTTGAACCAGCTCACGTTTACCTCCGGACGAACTGACCGTCATCGAGATCAATGGCGAGCGGAGGCGCTTTTCATCAATTTCGTTAGCCGAACGTCGAAATCAGCTCGGGGAGCTCGGCCAGGCGTTGAATTACCGCGTCGGGCCGGACATCGCCGATTGGCGGCGAGCCAGAGTGCGGGCGCCACACGCCGCGCATGCCCAGCTGTTGTCCTCCCCAAACGTCGTCGATCGGGCGATCTCCCACCATCACCGCGCGCTCCGGTGCCACACCCAGTCGATCGAGCACATGCAGGAAAGCGTCCCGGTGTGGCTTGCTATGGCTCATGTTGGAGGTGTAGGCGCGCACGTCGAGCAACTCCAATAGGCCGTCCCGTTGCAAGAAATGCTCGTGGTACGCCTCGGGCCAATGCGTGTTCGAGAGCAGCGCGAGCTTCAGGCCAGCCTTGCGTAGCTGGCGCAAGGTGTCTGCCGCGTCCGCGTGGTGTCGAATGTGCGGTGTCCACGCGTCCAGGTGGCGCTGCGCGGCTTCCTCCACCACTGCCTGGGTGACGTCGAGGCCGAGCGCGCGCGACTCTGCGGCCAAAATCTCCAGCAGCGTGCCCGTCCGCTGTGAGCTCTTGACCCCTTCCCAGTAGCGCAACTCCGCCGCCAACAGCTGCGCCGTGAGTTCCGCCTCGGGGCGGCCCGTGGCGCGCGCCAGATGCGCTGCCGCGAGCTTCCACATGTCGATCAGCTCTATTTCGGCGTACTCCGAGAGGGTTCCGCCCCAATCGAAAACCACGGCTTCAATCTGCATTTTTTGACCACATTTCTCGGCTCATTGTGCCTGCCCGCCGTGCAGCCGACAATCCTACGTTGCGTGCGCGCCTCCCCGGACCCGGCTTTCTGTACTACGAAAGACAGATGACCATCCACACGGCAGTGTTGATCCCGGGCGACGGTATCGGTCCGGAGGTGAGTGACGCCGTGCTCAGCGTGCTCGAAGCCGCCAAGGCGCCACTCCGGTTCGAGACCCACCACGCTGGGCAAACCGCGCTCGACTTGAAGCTAGGCGATACCCTGCCCGAGTCGACGCTGAACGCCATCCGTCAGCACCACGTTGCACTCAAGGGTCCGTGTACGACGCCGATTGGCAAAGGCTTCAGCTCGGTGAACGTCGCCCTGCGCCGGACGTTGAACCTATACGCTGCGGTGCGACCGATTCGCAATATGCCAGGGGTGAAGACCCGCTTCGACGGCGTCGACTTAGTGATCATTCGTGAGAACACCGAAGGCTTGTACAGCGGCATCGAGAACGTGATCACCGATGGCGTGGTGGTTAGCATGAAGGTCGCGACGCGCGTGGCTTGTCAGCGCATCGCGCTCTGGGCCTTTCGTTACGCGACCCACAGAAAACGCAAGAAGATCAGCGTTTTTCACAAAGCGAACATCATGAAGTTGAGCGATGGCATGCTGCTCGACGAAGCGCGCAAGGTGCACACACGAGACTACCCGAACATCGCGTACGAAGAGGTCATCATCGACGCCGCTCAGATGCGCATGGTCCAAGATCCGACGCAGTTCGACATCGTGATGTGTGAAAATCTGTACGGCGATATCTGTTCGGATTTGTGCGCAGGCCTCGTGGGCGGCCTAGGTGTCACGCCTGGCGCGAACATCGGCGACGACGACGCGGTGTTCGAGGCCGTGCACGGCTCGGCGCCGGACATCGCAGGCAAGAACCTGGCAAACCCGCTGGCACTGTTGATGAGCGGAGCGATGCTGCTCAAGCATCTGGCCGACATCCGCGGCGACGAAGCGTGTCGGCTGGCTGGCGAGCGGATCCGTCGCGCCTACGATCGCGCCTTGGAAGACGGCCAGAAAACCCGAGATATCGGCGGATCGCTGGGCACTATCGAGTTCGCCCGCGCGGTCAGTGAGCGGCTCGACGCCTGAGTTGCCGAGCCTGGCTCCGCCAGCGCCGCACGCAGCTCAGGGCCTGCTGTCCCACTCGCAGATCGATGCGATCTCGTGCATGCAGTAGCGGTCGTTCCACTGATTGTCGCGGTCGCCACCCTTCCATTGGAAGGCGCAATGCTCGTAGCAAGCGTCACCGCCTTCCACGCACTCGGTCTTGCTCGCGTTGGGTTGAGCCGGAGACCAATTGCTGTACTCGAACGGTTCACCCGTGACCCAGGTATACGTGCCGATTTCGGACTGCTTGGGCTGTTTACCGTCCTTCGCGCCGACCCAATGCTCTTCCCCGTGAATGCTCCAGGCGAAGTCATTTTCGGCTTCGCTGCCGAGTGTGACTAGGTGCGCCTTGAGTTCCGCGCAATGCGCTTGCGCAGCGGCGAAAGTGCGCTGCGCGGTGTCGACCAAGTAGCAATGCTGCGTCGCCGGTAGAAACAGCGCGTCCGGAGCGAGAGCGGAGCACTCCGTCGGCTCGGGAGGGCTGCCAGCTTGGGCGTTCGTGTCACCCGCTCCACCGCCGGCACCGCCGCCGTTACGTCCAGCGTCGCCGCAGGAGAAGGCGCAGCCCAGGCCGCTCCCGCCTGAACCGGTGGTATCCGCTCCAGCGGTACCTTGGGCGCCGCCCCCGCTGCTGCCGAGATCCATGCCGGAGCTACCCGTGCTGTTTGGGCTTCCCGCGCTCGAACCGCCGGTAGCCGGCGCGGATCCAGTGCCGAACAGGTTCGGATCGGCGGTACCGCAAGCAGCAGTGCCGAGCAGCAGCCAGGCGGTACTACCGGCAAGCAAGCAGGCTCGGCCAAAGGTCGAGGGCGCTCGATGATGGGGAATTGGCTTTACCAAAGGTGGCAATCCAGTCGACTGAAGCTAGTACCAGATCTACTCTCGCTGGACTAGACGCGCGCGTTCGCCGCGCGCAAATTCCTCCCGCGATATGCGCCGCGCATCGAACTCGCTGACTGGCCGACTGCGGTCTACATGCAAAAGAAGAGTGCAGCTGGCGCATTCGCAGCGCGCGTCCAGGCCGCGTGTAGGAATGGAGTCACGCTGTCCGGCGGAAACAGCCAGGCGCGCGTCGGAAAGAGGCTTCCCTAACGTGCTTGATTGCTTGCTCGAAGGCGCTACTCGCGCGGGTGGTTCCTAGCGGATCCCAAATCAGCGAGCTTGCTCGTGAGTGGGCCATATCCGGGCAGCGTGCGTGCGTCACTGGGGACCACACCTGACAGCGGAGCGCTGGCTGATTGTACCGAGAACTCGAGCACGACGCTGCGTCTCGCTGAAACTTGCGGCACGAGTGACTCTTGGCTCGCTGCCAGGAGCTCGCTGACGCAAGCGTTGCAGCGACCGCAGTCTTCGCTCGCGCCCTCACCGAGGTACTGGTTCAGGCAAGAGAGTTTGCACTCGCCTGTTTCGGCGAACGCACTCACCGAGGCCAAGCGACGCGCATCCTGCTCGCGCAGCGCGTAGAGCTGCGCGCCGAGTCGACGGCAAGCTTCGTCTAGCTTCGAGGCCGTGCACAGCACGCGTACCCAGCCCGCAGCGCGCGAGACGACACCCGCGTCCGCCAACAACGCGGTGAGTCGGTCGGTCGTGCGCCGGCTCTGACCGGTGCCCAATGCCAACGCTTCGAGAGTGACCGTGCGCCCCTCGAGCGCCGGAGTCTCCAGCGCCCGCCCGAGCTCAGCAAGGTGCGTTGCACGAAAGCGCTGCTGAGCCAGCATCACTTCATGCAGGCTGCGGTGACTGGACTCGTGCAGGAGCACGCACGTGGCGGGCAGGCCGTCGGCCCCAGCGCCTTGAATTTCCCGCAAATATTGCTCGATTGAGGCTGGCGACTGGTAATGCACCACGAAACGTAGGTCGCGCTTGGCAAGTCCTCGTCCGAAGCCCAGGCTGGCCTCGGCCTGCTCGCCGATGCCCGGCAAGCCACTGCCGGGGGCGAACGCGCTGACGGCGATCATCACCGAACGCTGACCGGGCAAGTTGAAATCGAGCAGCTCGGCTGCGCGAGCGCTCGCGGTCATCCCGCTGTGGTGACGGTGCGTCGCGATGCCAGCGCCGCAAAGCGCGGCGTACACACTGTCGACGTCGTGCGGAGTCGCACAGTAGACGATTCCAGGGAGCGTGAGGCGTTCGACGAGGCGCACCAGCGCCGCTTGCCGCCCCTCGCCGCGAGCGAGTCGGGTCACGATCTGGACGTTGGCGCGGATTTTGGGCGATTGGATCGTGACTGGCGCCTCGAGGCCCAGACGTTCGCGAATGTCGCGCCGCACGGCTGCGGTCGCGACCCGGGTCATGGCCATCACCGGCGGTGAATCCAACCCGCGCAGGGTGGCGCCGAGCTCGACATAGGAGGGACGCAGCTCGTGCGAGGCGTCCGACGCGCAATGCGCTTCCTCCGCGACGAATAAGGCGATGCCTGATTTGGTCAATGCCTGCACGACGTCTGGCGCGTGTAGGGCGTCTGGATTGAGTAGCACCAAGAGCGCGCCAGCGCGCGAAATCCGAGCCAGCGCCGCGCTGCGTTCCGGCCCTGCGAGCTCGGCAGACACGCACACGACCGGTAGCCGGTGGGCGTTGAGAGCCTCATATTGAGCCTTCAAATCGGCGGGTACGGGCGAGATGACGACGGTCGGTTGTGCGAGCTGGAAGGCGGCAAGCTGATAGCAACTGACGGCGCGTTCGTCGTCCTGGAGCACGACGACGCTGTCGTGCCCTTCCAAGGCGGCGCGGATCGCTACGCGTTGTTCGTCATTCAGGGCTGCGCGTCCGAGACCGGCCGCCAAGGCTTCGATCGTTCGCCAGGTTTCCTGCGTCACGGCACTTCTGGGCAGGCGCGCGCGGCCATGCCATCCCGTTTCAGGCAAGCTCGCCGCCGGGGGTTCGGCGAGTTTGATCGTCGCTCGGCCCGCTGCCGCGCTCACTGGGCTCGAGTGGCCGGCCTCCAGTGTGAGCTCTTCCACACGCGCTGCGCGCGGTGCGCGGGCGACGAGCAGCCGCGCAGCGAGCCGCTTGGGCCTCGGCGGCAAGATCAAGGCGTGCATGGTTCGCGGTTCAGGTTTGGAACTTGGCGGCCTGGGTTTCGCAATAACCCCAACGGTTGACTGCCTGGCGCGAGCGGGTGCCTGCTTGGCGCGAGCGGGTGCCTGCGCACGCTGGGGCTTGTCCGGAGGGGCTTGGCGCTTGGCCTTGGCTTTCCGCTCGCGCTCGGGGAGCACTGAACGTTTGACAGCCTTCCGCGGCGCTTTGGCGCTGGACGCTTTACTGGGGGCCGGTGCGCGTACCGCACGCTGGTTGGCCTTTTTGATGGGCTTTTTTGATTTCTGGGGCATCCCGCGCTCCCGACGACGTGA
>DATEPG010000076.1:0-25993 GCA_035273265.1 Polyangiaceae bacterium | reverse complement strand
GTGCTGAAGTACCAGACGGTGCTCGTGCGCAAAGACGTCGACTTGGGCGCGCTCGAAGTCAACACCGAGAACCTCAAGTTCGAGGCCGTGGAGCCCCCGGCTGAAGACGAGCCCGAAGAGTCGATCGAGCGCCAGCTCGGTTTGGTCGATTCCCCGGATCGTGATCGTCATCGCGATTCGCGCGATCACGACGCGGACGATTTTGGCGATGTCGATGGTCCGGCTGCCGACGAGGATGATGCACAATGAGAGAGCAAACTCGTGACATGGATCGCGGTGGCCGTGGTGATGACCGCGGTGGCGACCGCATGGGCGACAAAGACAACGTCGGGTTTCGCACCCGCGGTCGACGTCGTGGCTGCTCGTTCTGCTCGGACGATGCCGAACCGATTGACTACAAAGATCCGCAAGGGTTGCGCTACTTCGTGACCGAACGCGGCAAGATCGTACCGCGCCGCATCTCCGGCGTGTGCGCGAAACACCAACGCTCCGTGCAATTGGCGATCAAGCGCGCCCGCACGATCGCGCTCTTGCCCTTCACCACCAACGACTGAAAGGCGGAATAACGATGGCTACAACCACCAATGTTTTGCTTCAGGCGGACGTCGAAAACCTCGGCACCGGCGGCGAAGTCGTCAAGGTTCGTCCGGGCTTCGCGCGCAACTACTTGTTGCCGCGTGGGCTCGCCGTGCCGGCGACCACTGGCAACCTGGCGCGCGTCGAAGACTTGAAGAAAGCCGCCGCCGCTCGCAAGAGCCAAGAGATCGCATCGGCTCAAGAGCTAGCCAAGAAGCTCGAAGGCTCGAGCGTCAAGATCGCTCGCTCTTTCGGCGACGAAGGCAAGATGTACGGCTCGGTGACGAGCAAGGACATCACGGAAGCTTTCGAGAAAGCCGGCATCTCGTTCGATCGCAAGCAGATCCAACTGCCCGAGCCGATCAAGACGCTCGGCACGGTCGAGGTTCCGCTCAAGCTTCACGGTTCCGTCTCCGTGACGCTCAAGGTCGAAGTCGTCAAGAAGTGAGCCCGCCCGAGACCTAACTGCTCAGCGAAGTGATCGTTGACAGGCGGGCCTCGGTCGTAGAGAAAAGAAGCGGCGAGCGTCGCGTCAGCGGCGCCCGCGCTTCGTCTCGCTAGCAGCGCCCCGGAAGGTTTCGACCGACCGGGGCGTCGTGCATTTGGGCTCCTGTGGATAACCTCTGGTTTCGCCAGTGGAAAACCCGAGGGCTGGTTGTGTGGATCGTAGGCACTGACTTTGTCTGTCCGCGCGGATGCTCGCGGATGATGACTCTGAAACCTGGAGAGGGTGAGCTATCGCCATGCCTGCAACCGAGCGTTTTTCTCGAGCCCCGGCCGAGCCCCCGCGGCTCGAACCGATGCCGGGTCGTGTGCCCCCGAGCGATTTGGACGCGGAGGCGGCTGTGCTCAGCGCCACGCTGCTCGATGGTGAAGCGTTCGACACCGTTCAAGAGATTCTGCAACCTCTGCATTTCTATGCAGACGCGAATCGACGCATCTACGAGGCCGTCCTCGATCTGCAGAGCAGCTCGCGTCCGGTCGACATCGTGTCCGTCGCCGGTTGGCTGCGCGATAAAGGTCGCCTCGATCAGATCGGCGGTACGCCGTACCTCGCGCTGCTGGCGGATGCCACGCCCGCCGTGGCGCACGTGGCTGCGCACGCGATGGTCATTCGGGAAAAGTGGCGCCTGCGGCAACTGATCTCGACTTGCCAAAAGTTCGCTGCCGAAGGCTATGGCGACTGTGGTGAGGTGCAAGGCTTCATCGACATGGCCGAGCAGTCCGTGTTCGACATCGCACGTGTTACGCAAGCGTCGAACGTGGTCTCGGTGCGCGACGCGATCAAAGGCGCGTTCGAAATTTTGGGTGAGGCCGCGCGTCGTGGCGGAGGCATCACCGGCATCGAAAGCGGCTACACCGAACTCGACAAGCTGACTGCGGGGCTCCACCCCGGCGATTTGCTGATCGTCGCGGCTCGCCCCGGTATGGGCAAGACGTCCTTCGTGCTCAACTTGGCGACCAACGTCGCGCGTCCCAAGCGCGTCGAGGTGAACGCCGAAAACGAAGCGTATTTCGACGCCGCCGTGGAAGAGCCGGGCCACGGAGTCTTGTTCTGCTCCTTGGAAATGCCACGCGAGCAGCTGGCCTCGCGCATGCTCGCATCCGAGGCGCGGGTCGACATGTCCCGCATCCGCTCCGGCAAGTTGCAGCGTGACGATTGGAACAAGCTCACTGAATCGGCGTCGCGCTTGGGCCGTCTGCCGCTCTGGCTCGACGACACGCCCGCGCTCACGCTGCTGGATTTGCGCGCCAAAATCCGCCGTCTGCAGGCCGAGCTCAAACGCGGTGAAGCAGCGGGCACCGCCAAGAGCCTGGGCTTGGTCGCAATCGACTACTTGCAGCTGATGCAGGGCCGAAAAGACGCGGGTAGCCGTGAGCAAGAGATCAGCGAGCTGTCTCGAGGGCTCAAGCAGCTCGCCAAGGAGATGAAGATCGCCGTGATCGCCTTGAGCCAGCTGAACCGCGGTGTCGAAACGCGCACCGGCAAGGACAAGCGCCCACAGCTCTCCGATTTGCGTGAGTCGGGCGCTATCGAGCAGGACGCCGACACGATCATGTTCATCTACCGCGATGAGTACTATTTCAAGGACAGCCCGGACAAAGGCATCGCGGAGCTGATCATCGCCAAACAGCGTAACGGGCCGACCGGCAAGGTGATGACCAAGTTCACCGGCGAGTACACTCGGTTCGATAACTTGGCGCCCGAAGAGTACAATTTCAGTGATTTCGACGGGTTCTCTGGCGGCGGGGACGGCTGAGACCCGCAAAATATTGCGACGATCTTGGCTTTTTCCCGGCGAAGAAGTGCTAGGTCTAGCCGCGAGCGATGCGTTTCATTGACGAGTGTGAGTTGCGAGTCGAAGCCGGCGCGGGCGGCAAGGGTGCCGTCGCGTTTAGGCGCGAAAAATACATCCCCTTCGGCGGCCCCGCGGGGGGTGACGGCGGGCGCGGTGGGGATGTCGTGCTCGTGGCCGACTCGGGTCTCGGCACGCTGTACGATCTGATCCACCATCGCATGGTGCGGGCCGAGGCCGGCCAGAACGGCATGGGCAAAGACTGCTACGGCCGCGCGGCGAAGGATGTCGAGATCCGGGTGCCTGTGGGCACGATCGTCTTCGACACCGAGACCCAAGAAAAAATCTGCGAACTCACCCGCCCACAAGAGCGCGTCGTGATCGCCAAGGGTGGGGAAGGCGGACGTGGCAACCGTCACTTCACCACCCCGGAAGACCGCGCTCCCCGCCACGCCGAACCTGGCGAGCCCGGTGAATCACGCTCACTCCGTCTCGAGCTCAAGGTGATGGCTGACGTCGGCCTGCTGGGCTTCCCCAACGTCGGCAAAAGCACCTTCATCAGCGCCGTCAGCCGAGCGCGCCCCAAAGTCGCGGACTATCCGTTCACCACGCTGGTTCCGCATTTGGGTGTCGTCACCATCGGGGATTTCCGGCAGGGCCTCGGGCGCAGCTTCGTGATAGCCGACATTCCCGGCCTGATCCCGGGCGCGAGTGAAGGCGCCGGACTGGGCATTCAGTTTCTGCGCCATCTCGATCGCACCCGCCTCTTGCTGCACCTGATCACGGTCAGCGGTGAGGAAGGCCGCTCTCCGCTCGCGGACTACCACGCGATCAGAAAAGAACTGAAAGCCTACAGCCCCGAGCTCGCCCGCCGTCCCGAGGTCGTCGCCCTGGCCAAGGCCGACTTGCCCGACGTTCAAGAGGTCTACGACGAACTCAAAGTCGAATTCGACAAGCTGGGCGTAGACCTATTGCTCGTCAGCGCCGCGACCCACAAGGGGCTGGACGAAGTTGTGCAGTACCTCGCAGAGCGGCTGTTCCTCTAGGGGGAGCGTTGACAGCGCGGTTAGCGGCTCCCTGATTTTTGAACCGCCAAGCAGCCAAGGAGCCAAGTCCTTACTGCGCCCAATCAGCAAGGAATGCACCGGAGAGGCACGAGCAAATTGGGGTCAGCGAAGCGTGTCACTGCGTGTCATTTCTAAGACATTGACGGTCGCCTCGAACCAGTGCACCCGCGTGCGGGTCACGGTGCGCAGATCCGGCTGCCCGGATTGGGAAGCGTGATTCGCCGCTCGCATTTTCAATGAGCCGTGAACGGCCGGGAGAGCGAAACCCCACTTCTCCCTCTCCCTTGGCGTCTTGGCTGGTTGGCGGTTCAAAGTCAGGGAGTGCTCGAGGGCCGTCGGTGCGCCTCAGCGCGGAGGTTTGAGGGGCAAGTTGGGCTTGTTGCTCGAGGCTTTCTTTTGCATGGCTGCGCTCGGGTGCTCGTCGAGGGCGTCGACCGCGGCGAGTACGCCCTGGATGCCGTGGTGGCGGGCGGCGGCTTCTAGGAAAATGCCGGGCACGCGAGCGAGCTTCATGGCGGTGGCTTTGCCCAGATCGAGCTCGCGTTCGGCGAAGCTCTCGAAGGACGAGAAGCCCTTGGCCTCGTACAGCTTGTCGTCTTGGATGTGCTTGAGCTCGACGCCCATTTGGTAAAAGCCTTCGTCCAAATTTTTGCGCAGGCCGCGGATGCGCACGAGTACGTTGAGTAATTCGCTGAGTCGCTGCTTGATGCTGTCTGCGTCGTCCGGGGAGCGGAGAGTGCCGCGCGCGCTGCCTGGCTTCGGCGCGGAGAGATTTCGGGCGGCGGCCTCTTCGGCGTGCTTGGCGGCGTGACGGGCGGCCCAGGGAGCTGCCCCGCGCATACCCATCCGGCGTTTGCCTCCGGCTTCGGCGGTCTCGGCCTTCTTCGATTTGCGTGCCTGGGGCGCGGATGATTTTCGTGGTGCGGGGGGCGCCACCGATTTTCGTGGTGCGGGGGCCGCCACCGATTTGCGGGCGGCCGGGGGGACCGATTGGCGGGCGGCAGGTGGAACCGATTGACGGGCGGCGGGCGCGACGGACTTGCGCGCTGCCGCGCCCTGGCGAATGGATTTTGGTGCGCGTTCGGCGGCACGGCCAAATTGTGCAGTTTTTGCTCGGGATTTCATCGAACGACTCACCGTTAGCGTGGTGCATCCGAATGATCGCGGATGCCCCCTAAGCCTTTGCTTCCAGTTTAGTATGACGCCCGCCCGCTATGCAAAAACCCGAATCCGATCCGCCCAGCCGCGCCGAGGGCGAGCAGTCAGCGCGCGGCTCGAGCCCGCTGAACAGCAGTCTTTTCCCGCAGGATCCTCGAATCGCGGTGGTGGTGAACGGCAACGCCAAAAGCGTGACCCAGGAGGTGATCTCGACTTTGCATCAGATCTTGCTCGGTGGTGACCTGTTCGTCTCTCGCAGCCTGGAGGATGCCCGGCACATCGCGCGCACGATCGTCAGCCGCGGCTACGGCACGGTGCTCACGGGCGGTGGGGACGGTACGTTTACCGTCATGGTTACTGAAGTGGTTCGCGAAGGGCGCAAGCAGAATCGAGCCCATCCGCGCTTTGGCTTGCTCAAGCTGGGCACCGGGAATGCGTTGGCTTGGGTAGTGGGCGCGCGCGATCCGAAGAGCGGTGAGTTGGCCGCAGACATCGAGCGGCTGACTCAGGACGCGGGCAGCCGCAGCATGCGCTTGATCGAAGTCGAGGGGTTTATTGCGCCCTTTTGCGGCTTCGGCGCGGACGCGGACGTGCTCTCGGACTATGCCAAGGTCAAGAGCAGCCTGCAAAAGACGCCCCTCAAGCGCGTCGCGCCCGGCCTACTCAGCTACGGCGTGGCGGCCGTCACGCGCTCGATTCCGAATTACCTCGTCAAGCGCATGCCGCACTGCCGGATCGTCAATCAAGGGGGAGAGGCCTTTCGAGTTGGTGCCAAGGGCGCACTCCTCGGTCAACCGATCGCCCGCGGCGCCGTCATTTACGAAGGGCCGATGCGCCTGTGCGGTTTGTCGACCATTCCGTACTACGGCTACGGCTTTCGCATGTTTCCCTACGCTGACGAGCGTCCGGATCGCATGCATCTGCGCGTGGCCACGCTCACGCCGCTCGAGTTCGTGCGCCACTTCAACGAGATTTGGCGCGGCGAGTACGACAATCCGAGCAGTTTGTTCGATTACCTCGTGGAGTCCTTGAGCATCGAGCTGGACCCAGCAACGGACTTCCAAATCGGTGGAGATCCGCGTGGCAAGCGTGCGAAACTCGAGATCCATTTGTCGCCTACACCGATCCGGTTGGTCGATTTCTACGCGCCCCCGACGGTTGCCTGAAAGTGGCCCACCATTGAAAGTTGCTGCCTGCTCGTGCGCACTCGCACTTGGGCTGTTTTTCGCTGCGGGCTTGCAAGCGGATGATTCGCCATTTCAGGTCCACCTGAGTTGTCAGCCGGTGGCCGGTCCGGGCCGCATTTTATGCGAACTGACGACGCACGCCGCGCAGGGCAAGTTGGTCTGGAGCGACGCCCTGGTGGTGCGCGCGCCGGCCTTCGCCCGGCCGCTCAGGTCGCGTTTGGTGGCTCAATTCGCCACGCCCGCGGCTTCTGGGGGGGCGTGGGCCAAGCTCGCATTGGTGGCGACCGAATCCGGCGCGGGCAAGCTCGAGCTGCTGGCCCGCGGCGTGATCTGCCACGACGGTCCAGCCGGTGAATGGTGCGCTCCGGTGCAGGCGAAGGTTTCGGTCGATCTGCAGGTGAGCGCGCCGAGCGCCCAATAGTCCTGATCACGAGCGCAAATTTGGCCGGAATTTGGCCGGATTCGCGCGCTCTGTTAGTCACGAAGGATGCAGCTTCCCGGCCGGTTACGGATGACTACGCTTGGCGACCTGCTCGGCGCGCTTCATCGCGCCTGCGCGAGCGGCACGCTCGAACTGGTGGAGGTGGAGGGCGCGCGCGCGGGCCGCAGTCATCGCGTGTACTTCGACGCAGGCTTGGTCGAAGACGTCGACACTTCGCTCAATCACCCTCGCCTGGGCGAGATCTTGGCGCGTGACGGCTTGCTCAGCATGTCGGCGCTGTCCTGCATTGCGCGCCGACTCTTGGAGCAGCCCGGCAAGCGCGTGGGGGAAATCTTGGTCGAAGAGGGCTTGGGTACGGCCGATCTGGTGGCCAGCGCGCTCCGTCGCCAACGCACCAGCCGCTTGGAAGCTTTGTACGGGCTGAGCGAGGCCTTGATTCGCTTCCACGTGCCGCGCCCACGCTCGGGATTTCGTCCGATCCCGCTGTCGCCGCGTGAGTTCTTGCATGGCCGCCCGCGTGCTCGAGCGGATTTTAGCGCGCGTATCGCGGAGCGCTTTAGCTCGCGCTTTGGGGCGCGGCCAGAGGTCGCGCGCGGAGTCGATGCCCCGCGCCACGCCGCCTATCGCGCGCTGGGGCTTTCGGTGACCGCGTCCTCGCGCGACGTGCAGCGCGCGTTCCGAAAATTGGCCGCCGAGCAGCACCCGGATCGCTTTCCGAACGCCTCTGCTGCCGACAAGGCCCAGCTCCTGTCACGCTTCGCGCAGCTCAGCGCGGCGTATCACCTGCTCATGGGTTGAGCCAACGTTCGAGCGCGGCAGGCAACTCGAACAGCGACTTGAGCAATACGTCCGGCTCGCTCGCCAAGAGCAGCTCGCGGCCTTGAATGCCGCCTTCGAGCCCGACGCTGTGCGCGCCAGCGGCTTTGGCGCAGGCGATGTCCTGCGCGCCGTCACCCACCATCACCAGCTCGGCCGTGCTTCTCCCGAGCTTTTCGGCGATGTACTGAAGCGGCAAAGGATCCGGCTTATGTCTCGGTAAATCACCACCACCGACCACGACTTGGAAGGTCACGGGCAGTCGCAAGTTGGCCAGCACGCGGTCGGCAATCGAGCGCGGTTTGTTGGTGCATAGGGCGAGCGGCAAGTGACTGAGCTGCGCGAGCGCCTCGTGCGCGCCCGGCAAGAGCTGCGTGTGATCTGTCGGGTGTGCTGCGTAGTACGCGACGAAGGTCGCGAGCAATGCGTCGAGCGCGGGTGCGTTCGGGTCGAGCCGCGCGGCGCGCGCCAAGAGCAGGCGCGCGCCGTCGCCGACGTAGGTCGAGATTTCGTCGACCGAGAGCGTGCCAAAACCATGCGCAGCGAGCGCATGATTGGCCGACCCGGCAATATCCAAGCGCGAGTCGATCAGCGTGCCGTCGAGATCGAACACGATGCCCAAGCGGATCGCGATGCCCAGGCTGGCGGGCCCGCCGGGATCTTGATCCAAGCTGCTCATCCCGCGTGCCGAAATGCGGCGCGGCCCACGAAAAATGGGCCCATTTGGTTGATGAATTCGGAAGTCTGACGGGTGGCGCGCATGGCCTGGACCACGTGCGAGAGCGGGTGCAGCTCTTTACCGATCAAGCCGATCACGAATTCGTTATCGTTGGCATCGAGCCCGTGGCAGGCCAGGCGTACGTCGTGCGCCAGATCTTGCGCGCCGTAGGCTTTGCCGATGCCGGCGTGTTCACGCATGATGGCTCCCTTTTCGCGTGGCTCGACGCGCTCGAACGCGCCCGAACGGCGGAGCGGGTACCACACGGCCCAAGGCCAAGCCTCGTTCAGCACGGTTTCGCGCGGGCGGCGCAAGAGCCAGTACTCCAGATCCGTCTCGAAGCCGCTCGAGTAGGTCCGACCGAGCATGGTGTACTCACGGAGCAAACTGAGACTCGCCGCTTCGGGCTCGCCGAACACCGGGCGCAATTTGCTTGCAAAATCGAGCGGCTCTTCACTCCAGCTGAGCACGCCCAAACCGTGCGGGTTGTTCACGTCTTCATAGATGACGCTGGGCACGTTGCGCCGTTTCAGCGCCGAACCCAGATTTTTCAGGGCGTCAGCCGGGGCGAGCGACTTGTCCGATTCGAATACGGTCAGCTGCATGAACAGCCGGCGGTCCATTGTTTGTGGAATTCCATCGCGCGGAGCGCCTCGTTCCGAGACCTCGATGCGCTCCCCTGACAGATCAGCTGCGTTTTCGCCCATGGTTCGAATGCTAACAAAAACGGCGGCTCACGTGCTTGCATTCGACGGATCTCTGATAAACTCCGCCGGCTTTGCCGCCCACCACACTCGAACACCCGCTGCCTGCCGGTATGAGGGACTTGCTGCCGCCCGTCGCGCGCCGACAGGGCGAGCTCGCGCGGCGCGTGACGCGCTGTTTCGAGCTCCACGGTTACGAAATCGTGACCTTGCCCGTCTTCGAATACGCCGAGGTCCTGGAACGCGGCCTGGGCGCGCTCGACTCGGATGAGGTGCTGCGCTTCGTCGAGCCCGAGAGCGGGGAAGTCGTCGCGCTGCGTCCGGACATGACTCCGCAAATCGCGCGCATCCTGGCCACGCGCTTGGCCGATCTGCCGGGCCCGGCGCGGCTCTGTTACCACGGTTCGGTGATGCGCCGTCGCCGTGAGCGCGCGCGCCGTCACCGTCAGATCTTCCAAGCCGGGGTCGAGCTACTCGGGTTGGAAGGCCCCGCGGGGGATCTGGAAATCTTGCGGCTCGCTTCGGCCGGCGTACGCGCGGCAGGCCTATCATCCTTCGTCTTCGATCTCGGTCACGCGCGGATCGCCGCGGCGCTCTTGGAGACGCTACCCGAGGCACGCACCGCCGAACTCGTCGAGGCGCTGGCGATCAAAGATCAACCCGAGGTCACGCGGCGCGCAGTCGCGGCCGGCTATACCGGCCGCACGCTCGCCGCGATCTCCGAGTTGTGTGAACTACACGGCGGCAGCGAGATTTGGCCGCGGGCCGAGCGGCTGCTCTCGGGTACCGAAGCTGAAGCTGCGCTCTGCGAATTGCGCCAGATCTGGGAAGCAGTCCGCGCGGCGGAGCTCGCGCCCAAATTGCTCGTCGATCTCTCGGAGACCCGCAATTTCGCTTACTACACCGGGCTGATGTTTCAGATCCACGCAGACGGGCCGGGCAGCCCGATCGGTGCCGGGGGGCGCTACGACAGCTTGCTCGGACGTTTCGGTGCGCCGCGCGCGGCCGCCGGCTTTGCGCTCAGCTTGGACCATTTGGCCTGGGCGCTGGAGAGCATCGGTCGCGAAGAGAAAAACGAGCTGCGCTTATTGACCGTCGGTGCGAGCGACGCTCTTTTGGCCGGTTTGCGCAACCTGGGCGTCCCGTGCGCCGAGTCGCAGGCCGCCGTCGGGGCCGAGGCCCTGGCCTACGCGCGAGCTTGGCGCTTCAGTCACGTGCTGGAGGTCGGTGCACAGGGCGTATCGCTGGTCAGCGTCGTCGACGAACAAAAAAAATCCGTTCTCCTAGAGCCAGAAGCCCTAGTGAGTAGTTTGGGCCAACTCCCCCTGGGGTCGGCGTAGTCTCGCGGCCCTGCCGCTGTAACAACCGTGCGAGAGAATATGTCTTCTGTGGTCATTGTCGGTGCTCAATGGGGCGACGAGGGTAAAGGCAAAATCGTCGACATTTACATGGAGTTTGCCGACGTCGTCGTGCGCTACGCGGGCGGTCCGAACGCCGGGCACACGCTGGTCGTGGGCGACGAGAAGATCGTCGTGCGCCTGCTGCCGAGCGGCATTTTGCGTGAACGTACGCACTGTATTTTGGGCCAAGGCATGGTGATCGACACCGAGGTCTTGCTGGGCGAAATCGACGAGCTGCACCGTCGCGGTCACTCGAACCTCGAGGCCCGGCTGTCGCTCAGTGACCGCGCGCATTTGATTTTGCCGTACCACGTGCTGATCGATACCTTGCGTGAAGGCTCGGCACCGGCCGACAAAGCGCTGGGCACCACCAAGAAGGGCATCGGCCCGGCCTACGAAGACAAGGTGAAACGCGTCGGCGTACGCTGCGGGGATTTGCGCGATCTCAAGGCGATGGCCGCGCGCATCACGTACGCGATGGACGCCTGGGCGCCCACCGTGCGCGCGCTGGGCGGCGAGCTACCGACGCTGCAATCGGTGATGGCCAAGCTCGAAGCGCACGCCGCGCGCATCGTACCCATGCTGGCGCACACCTCCGAGCTGGTCGACGACGCGATCAAGAGTGGAAAGCGCGTGATGCTCGAAGGCGCGCAGGGCACGCTGCTCGACATCGATCACGGCACGTACCCGTTCGTGACCTCGAGCTCCGCGGGCGCGGGTGGCGCGGCCAGCGGCGCGGGCATCGGCCCGAACCGCATCGGCACCGTGATCGGCATCACCAAGGCCTACACCACGCGCGTCGGCACCGGCCCGTTCCCCACCGAGCTGGATGACTCGGACGGCAAGCATTTGCGCGAAGTGGGCGCCGAGTTCGGCTCCGTCACGGGTCGCCCGCGCCGCACGGGTTGGCTGGATCTGCCGGGCCTCCGCTACGCCTCGCGCGTCAACGGCATTGACGGCTTGGCGCTCACCAAGCTGGACGTGCTGACAGGCATGGAGCGCATCCGAGTCTGCGTGGCGTACGATACGCCCCAAGGCCGGGTCACCAGCTTGCCCATCGATCAGCTGGATCCGCCTGGTCAAATCACGCCCGTGTACGTGGAAATGCCGGGCTGGACCGAGCGTCTAGATGGCGTGCGCGTGCTGGACGATCTGCCCGCCAACGCTCGGGCGTACGTGCGCTTCATCGAAGAGCAAGCGGGCGCTCCCGTGTACCTCGTCAGCGTTGGCCCCCGCCGCAGCGAGACGATCATGCTGCATAACCCGTTCGTGGGTCGAGCAGCAGCGCCCTAGATACGACGAGGTGCTAAACTCAGGGGCAGATGCTGCCCCTGGCTCTCGCCGTACTACTCCAAGCTCGCGCCGCGACACTCGATCTGACGACCGCGGCGCAGGCGAGTCCTCGGCCTCGAGAGTGTCGCGGGGCGGCCGGCAGTGACGGCGTCTGGCTGCGGCTACGCGGCGCGGATGCGCAGCGCTACTGTGAGTTGCTTGCCCGCGGCTACGCACGCCTCGGGCAAACCCCCCAAGAAGCCTTGCGAGCGGCGCAGTCAGCGGAAGCCTTGGCTGGCCCCGTGCCAGCGGTACGGCTGCTCGCAGCGCGTGCCGATCTGCGCTTGGGCGAGAGCCAACTCGCGTATCAGTTGTTTCAGCAGATCGAAGCGGCGGACGCGCAGGCGTTCACGGATCCCAAGGCCCTGCACGACTACGCGCGTGCGGCATCACTCGCCGGCAAAGCGATGGAGGCGGTGCGCTTGTACCGCTTGCTCGTCTCGCGCGTCGCTCTACTCGACGCCCCGCGTGAGCGAGCCTTCGCGCAGATCGAGGCCGCGGCGCACGTCTTGACGCAGGTCGACGGCGGGGCCGATGAAGCCTTGGGCTATTTGGCGCACGCGCGCCAAGAGCCGCTCGGTCTATCGCCCTGGATCGCGGCCCTTCGGCTACTGGCGCTTCAGCGCAGCGGGCGCGCCGAGGCGCGCGCTTCACTGGGGCCGCCGCCCAGCCTGGCTGCGCTCGGGACACCGCCCGTTGCGCAATTGAGCGCTGAATTCCCGCTGCTTCCGCCTGGCCTGTTGGCGGTCCTGCGCACGGCCCTGGCCGATCGCGTGGAGGTCAGGACCAGCAAGGGCAAAGCACGGTGAACCGTCCGCTGATCGCTGCCGCGCTGCTCGGAGCTTGGCTCGCGGCTGGTCCCGCGCGAGCCACCCCGAGCATTTGGCAGCGCGCTCGCCAACCGAGCGCCGCCGCTCAGCAAACGATCTTGAATCGCATCGAGCGCTTGCTCGGCTCGCTGGGTCTCGCCGAGTTCGACGCGGAGCTCTCAGCGGGCGCGATCGCTCTCATGCAACTCGGTCGACTGGGCTGGCCGTGCCTCCCACCGCCGGGCTCCGCGTCAGGCACGGGTCCATCGCCCGCGCCGGTGCTCGGACCAGAGGTCGTGCTCGATCCGCGCTTGGAGTATCTGGTCGGCGGGGCGCTGCTCGATTCGCACGCGGGGCGAGAGCCGGAGGCACGTTGCATGTTGGAACGCGCGTTGCGCGCTGCCCCGAACAGCCCGCTGGCTGCTCGTGGACTGGCTGATCTGGCGATTGCGGCGGCAAAGATGGGCGATCGTGAGGCGGAGCGAGCGGCCTACGTGCGTGCGCTGGAATTGACCTGGGAGCCAGACTCACGCGCCAATCTGTTGGCAAACCTGGCTGAAAGCGAGATGGCGCTCGGTGATTTGAGTCGTGCCGTGCGTGGCTATCGCAACGCCTTGTCGAGCTCGCAGCAGCCTGAGCTGCTAGCGGGCGCGTACTTCGGCTTAGCGGTGGCGCTCGATCGCTCGGGCGATCTGCCGTCAGCGCTCGAAGCGGCCAAGCGCGCCCTGGCGGTGCAGTTGCCGCGCAGGTTGTTCGCGGCGGGCAACGTGCTGGATCTACCCAACGTCTTTTTCATGCCCAGCTACGAGCTGCACTACTACAAGGCGCTCGGCGCGATGGCCACGGCACAACAGGCCAAAGACGACCTGGCTCGACGCGACGCATTGGCCGATGCGTCCGAGCAGTGGACACGTTATCTCGTGCCCGCCGAAGCGGACCACGCGCGCTTTGCGCCACGGGCCGCGCTGCACCAGGCGAGCGTCGCGCGTCAGCTAGCCGAAATTACCGCGAAGTTGCCCAAGAATGGCCGACAAAAGCCGGCGCAGGATGTACCGCTGTTGTAGCTCGCGCGGTCGCTGACGGACCGCTCGAAGGCGGTTCAGGCCGCGCGCGGTAGGTCCGGCGTGGGAACATTGCCGAGCGCGCGGCTGGCGCCCTCGGCGTCATCCACCGCTTCGAACACGGGCCGCAGGTGCGGTCCACGACCGAGTTCGCCGAACGCGCCGCTCATGGCGAGTGCGCGCGCGCGTGGCCCGTCGAGTACGAAAAATACGTCGTGCAAGCCGTCCCCGATGGGCGCACCGATGACATCGACGATGATGCCGCGATCGACGTGCAGCTCCTCGTAGCCGCGTTGAATCAAGACGCGTTTGTCGGTGATCAAATAGCGCGTGTGCTTGGCGCCGTAGCCTTGGCGAATCACGGCGTCGTAAATCACGTAGCAGCCCACCGCGAATACCAGCAGTATCGCCAGCGACAAGCCGAAGGTCAGCGCCGCGAACGGGAAGGAGCGCACCGGCAGGCCACCCCCGCGCACGACCCGCTGCAGCGCCGGGATCCCGTGCACCACCATGCGCTCGACCCCCGCAAAAAGCAGCGCGCCCACCGCGACCAAGCCCCATTCTCGCTGACCTTGCGGCAAATAGGCGCGCAGTTGGGGATGGCGTCGCGCGGACCAAATCACTCGCTCACCGTGGTCGAGCCGCTGGGCCAGGGGACGTTCCCCGTGTTGCCCGGAGGGCGCGATCGCTTCCGCGCCGCGCACGATGGCCCACACTCGGTCCGGCGCGCGCACGCCATACAGCTTGAGTGTGAGCTTGCGTCGCAGCGCGCCCGTGGGCACCGCGCGCACCAGCTCTAGGTCGCCCGCATTGCGGTCGCTATCGTCCCAAAAGATACGTGCGAAACTGATTGCCTTGCGATCGATGCTGCGCCGAAACGGGCCAAAATACGTGATGACGTGCTGCTCGGTGACCACGTACCGGGCGTTCTTGAGCCAGATCCGCGGCACCTCCCGGGCGGCGATACCGAGCGACGCGCACCACATCGAAAACAACATCGGACCCGCGGGCGCCGTGCGCAGCGCGAGCGCGATCACGAGCGCGAAGCTGAGCGAGATGGCCGACAGCACGAAAAACAAGAAGCCCACCGCGCGAGCGAGAGGAGGCGGTGCCAGAACGGTTGGACTTGCCATCCAAACGATGCGTTCACCGAAGAGGGGGTCCTTCGCCAATTAAGTCGCCTCGCGTGCAGATCAAACGTCCAAGGTCGCTCTAAGTTGCGCCTAACTGGGCGCAACGTCCAGGGTTCCAATCGCGACGGAATCCCAGCCGCGGACAGCCGCGCCGAGCGCAGGCGCATCAATGCCCCATGCGTGGCACGCGCTGAGGCACGGAGCGCGTTACGAACTGGACGGCGCGACGAAGACGACCTCGATCCGAGCGTTGCGTTCGTTGGCGCCGGGGCGAGTCGGGTCGAGGACGGGCAGGGTGGATCCGGCGGTTTCGGCGGCAACCTGGGGCGCGCCAGATTTGCGCAGGGCGTCGGCGATGGCGGCGGCTTGGATGGCATCGCGCGGCGTAGCATTGCCGCGCGCCACGTGAACGACCGCGAGCAGCGGAAATTCCGGGTGGGCTTTGGCGACTTTGCCCAGGGTATCCAGCTGCGCCGAGGCTTCGCTATTCAGTTGGTCCTTGCCGTTGAACAGCGCGCGCAGGGTGACGACTACGCCGCGGTCGTCGCGAAAGGGGAGTAGGCTCGACGCACTGAGTTCGCTCAGTAGCGCGTCGGCCACGCCCGCTGCAGGATTTTTCTGGGTCGCGGGGCGGCGCGCGAGCGTGAGTTCCTTCAAGCAGCCGCTGCGCGTTGCGACGGCGTCGTCGATCGGCGCTGGAGGGGTGCGTAGCTTGCCGCTCAGGTCGTCGATCTTGCCCAGCAGCGGGCCGACGCTTTCACGATTGGGTTCGAGCAGGCGCGCGGCCATGCACAAGAGCTTCGCTTGCGAGAGCAGCGCCTTGACCGCCGCCAGGCGCGCCTGCTCGCGCTCCGCGGACGCCGGCGCGTTGACGGGTAAGGGCTCGGCATCGCGGCTGACCTTGAGCCGTGTCTCCAAGGCTTCAGCCTCGAGCAGGAAACGCTGCTGTTGTGAGTCCAGATCGGTTTGCAGGGCCGTGGCTTTGCCGAGCCGCGCTTGCTCATCGGCCAACGCGGCTTGAGCACGCGCCAAGCGCGCCTGCACCGTGGCTCGCGTGTATGCGGCCAAGGCTTGTTCGCTCAAAATCTGCGCGGAGACCGGCTTGTCCTCGCTGAACGCCTGCTCGGCCTGCGTGCGGCGCAGTTCGGCGTCCGCGTACGCTTGCGGCGCGCTCTTGGCCGCCGATTGCACGGCTGCGCTGGCTCGCGCGGCGTCGACCTCGCGCATGATCTCCGGTCGGGGCGTCGGCGCGCAGGCAGCGATGCTCAGCGAAAGGACCGCGCACGCGGCGCGCACGCTGGGAGGGATCATTTCTTCACCGCCTGAGTGGTCGGCTTGGCTTTGGCTGGGACGGGTTCCTTTGCGGCATCCTTGACCGGCTTGGCGCCCTCGCTCTTGCTCGCCGAGCCGGCCGTGGGCGCTGCGTTCTTCAAGTTTTGTTCGGCGCGCCCCCGACGAGCGATGGTCTGCTCGATCAGCGCTTGGGTGCGCACGGCCTTCTGTTCCAGGTCGGCGACGGCCTTTTGCACCTCCGCCAGCTTCTTCTCGCTCTCGGCGGTGCGCACGAGGTCGCTGGCGACTTGGGCCCAGGTGAGCGCCAAGGCGTCGAGCTCGGTGGCGTGCTGCAAATCACCGGAGCCACGCGCGCTCTGCGCGCGCTGTTGGGCTGCCTTGGCCTTGGCCACCGGGGCCTGCACGAGCTCGCGAGTGCCTGGGGCGTCGAGCTTGGTGAGCAAGCTCTGGGCCTCGGCGGCCGGGTCCGGACCCGCGGCGTATGCGGGCGGCTCGAAGCCGAACACTGCCAGGAAGGCGAGGACAGGAGCCGTGGCAGACGCGAGGGCAAAAGCTGCCGGAAGTCGGGCGCGATTCACTAGCGAACGAAGCCACGTGTGGGCGCGCGGGTCAAGCCGACAAGACGCCCAGGGCGTCAAGGCTATCGTCCCCCTTGCAAGCTCAGGCTATACGGACAGGCGGAGGATCTACAGACCATGACGACGCGTATACGGGCGAGCTGGGACGAATACTTCATGGCCATCGCACGAGTCGTCGCGACGCGCTCGACCTGTGACCGAAAGCACGTGGGCGCCGTGATCGTGCGCGATAAGATGATCCTCACGACCGGCTACAACGGCTCGATTCGTGGCCTCGGCCATTGTGACGACGAGGGCCATTTGATGGAAGATGGTCACTGCGTGCGCACCGTGCACGCCGAGGCCAACGCCATCGTGCAAGCGGCCCGCAACGGCGTGCGCTTGGAAGGCGGCGATATCTACGTCACCGCCTCACCCTGCTTCGGTTGCTACAAGTTGATCGCCAACAGCGGACTCTCACGGATCGTGTTCGGCGAGTTCTATCGCGACAATCGTATCTTCGAGCTGAGTGAAAAATTGGGCATCAAGCTCGACCACTTGCCGATCGAAGGCGTGCCACGCGAGGCCGCTGCGGAGCCTCCGCTGTGACTGAAGGGCGCTCACGGTAACGGCATGGGCGCCTGATAGTACTTCTTCACCGCGTCTTTGAACTGGCCACCGTCGGTCAGGATGTCGGTCTGGTTGGCGGCGCCGACGCCGAAGGCGGCACCCAGGCCCCCCGCAGCCACGAATTCTTGGATGTGCGAGAAGACGTAGCGAACGCGATTGTCTCGGTAGCGGCCGGCGCTGCCGCCTGGGGTGGCGCTCGGCACACCGAGCGGGATCTGCCACCAAATCATCGGCCGACCGACGCCCGTGCTGATCGCCTTGGACCAGGCCAAATACTCGTGAAAATTGGGACTGGTGATGTTCGATTCATCCCAATAGAAGCTGCCGCCGCGCTGACAGTTGGGATCCACCTTGGCCTCGAAGCAGCCCGCGTCCCGATCCAGCATGTCGGCGAAGATCACGTCCGCTCGATCGGCGCCGACCTTTTTCAAGAATGCGGCCGTGGCGTTGGGATCGCCGTTGGCCCACTGCGAAGCGTGAAAGCCGATCACGGCTTTCGGTGCGTACATGCGGGCGAGCCTGACGATGCAGTGACCCATGCCCACGAGATCCTCACTCAGATCCGCGCAGTCAGGCGCGTTGGCTTTGAGCGCGACTTTGATCGTGGTCGGATCCTCGTGTGACTGCTGCTCGGCGTAGGCCCAGAAGTCCGGTTCGAGGTGGACCACGGCAGGTTTGCCGAAGAGCCCGAGTCGCTCGAAGAGCAGCTTCATGTCTGCCCAATAATTCTTCTCGAACGAGTCACTGCTCAGGCCAGTGAGCACACCGTCACCCGCGGCAGCCATCGAGTACAAGGAAATCATCGGTACGACCCCGTGCGCGTCGGCGGTATCGGTGATGATATTTATGAAGCTGCCGTTCGGATTCCAATCCTTCCAGCTGCCCCACGACTTGTCGGCGTTGAGGTAGGCCGAGAGGTAGGCGTAGTGCAGGTCGATGGTCGTGCCCAAGGTGAAGGCTCCATCTTGGTTGTGATCTGCGGCCAGGTCGTTTCCCAATCCGATCAAGAAATTCGGTTTGCGCCCGAGCTTGGCCGCGACCGCGGCCGCGTCACCCGTGAGCACCGGGGGGCTGCCCGCGCTGCCCGCGCTGCCGCTCGTTCCTGGGTTGCCGCCTGCGTGCGAACTTCCGCCGTTTGCCGGGCTGCCGCTCGTTCCTGGGCTGCCGCCGCTCCCCGAACCTGCGCTGGCGCCAGGGCTGCCGCTGCTGCCCGGGCCTCCGCTGCTGCCACTCGCGTTCCCGTTCGGGCCTGCAGTCGACCCACCGCAGCCCAGACACAACCCCAACGCGCCGCTCACAGCGAGGCATCGTGAAAATCTGGTCATCAAGGCATCCCTTTCCGGAGTCGAGGTTCGACGCTAGCCAGCCGGCCCGCGCCTGATGGTAACGGTACGGGCGCCCGAGAGCACTTCTTTACCGTGTCTTTCAACGGGTCACCAGTGGTCCCGATGTCGGTTTGGGCCGGCGCCTAGCCGACGCGGCGGTTACGCAAGCGTGCAAGCAGGGCTTCTCGATTGGCGGGAGGCGTCACGGGCACGACGGCCTTGCGATGAATGCCACTCGCCACTTCAGATTCTTTGTTTTCGTTCGTTCGAGCCGTTGCTGACGAATGCGTCGTTGCAACGTTGGCAGTCGGTTCGGCAGCCTCGACCGCGAGTGCCGCCGGAGTAACCGGAGCAACGGGAGCAACCACGGCAGCTTCGCCGTTCACGGCGCGATCGATGAAGGCCTTGGTTGCCGAGCCGAAACGTCGGAAGCGCACGCGTAGGCCTCCGGGGCGATCGCCCTCGGGCTCGACATAGCCAATCACCTTGGCCTCGGCGCGGATTGGCTTCTGCCCGTTGTCGAGCGTGACGTCGAAAACTATCGACGTATCGAGTGGCAGCGCGGGTTGATCGATCAGCAGCATCGACTTCGCTTCGATGCTGTACCGCTCGTGCGCGATGTATTCTTCTTCGCTCGCGTACGGGCGATGCATGTGGATGACGATCGGACTCGACAACACGAACCTCCCGACAATGGGACTGAGCGAAGGCTTCAGTATACGAATTTTTGACGATAACTCACGCGCTTTGCTGATGCCGATTGATCGTCGTCCGAGCCCGGGTCTCGGCTCCTGGCGCGCGAACGTGGGCGGGGTGGGCGGGCTCGGAGTAGGGGGGAGTGAGAGCTTTTCCGCATTGGATCGAAGCTTTTCGCAAGCGCGGATTGACAGCACCGAGGCTCACGCAGATATCCGCGCGGCATGACCAAACTGCGCAAGATCCTAGTCATCGGTTCCGGCGGTCGAGAACACGCCCTGGCGACGCGGCTGCTTTCGTGTGCGAGCGTGTGTGAGGTGGTTGTTTCGCCCGGTAATGCTGGCACTGGGCACACCAACTTGGCCGGCAAGGTGCTGCGCTCCGTAGTCGGTGATGCGCTCGAGGTCGCCGCGCAGGAACGCCCAGATCTGATCGTGATTGGCCCGGAGGTTCCCCTGTGCGCAGGCCTGGCCGATCGCCTGAGCGATGCCGGACATGTCGTTTTCGGTCCTACTCGACTGGCCGCGCAGCTCGAGGGGTCCAAAGCGTTCATGAAACGTTTCGCTGCCCGGCACGGGATCCCGAGCGGGCGCTTTCAGGTCGTGACCAGCGTGGAGGAAGCGGAGCGCGCCATCCACGAGTTCCCAGAAGCGCCCGTGGTCAAGGCGGACGGACTCGCTGCAGGGAAAGGTGTGGTCGTTGCCGACACGCACGCCGAGGCGCTCAGTGCAGCGCGTGCCATGCTCAGCGGCGCCGCCTTCGGCGCGGCGGGCCAAACGGTGGTGATCGAGGAGCGGGTGCCGGGCGCGGAGGCCAGCATGCATGCCATCTGCGACGGCGAGCGCTTCGTGCTCTTACCCCCGGCCCAGGATCACAAGCGGATCTTCGATGGTGATCGCGGACCGAATACCGGAGGGATGGGCACGTATGCGCCTGCACCGTTGGTCACAGCGGCGCTTCAGGAGCGCATCCGCCACGAGATCTTCGAGCGCGCACTGCGCGGCATGGTCCTCGATGGCCATCCGTTCCGCGGGGTGCTGTTTGCCGGGCTGATGATCAGCGAGCAGCAGGAGATCTCATTGCTCGAGTTCAATGTCCGCTTCGGCGATCCGGAGACGCAGGTGTTGATGGCCGTGCTCGATGGCGATCTAGCAGAAGCGCTGACTGCGGCAGCTCGCGGCGAACTACGTCCTGAACTGCTTCAGGTTTCGCAAGATCACGCGCTGTGCATCGTGCTGGCCGCGGGCGGCTATCCCGAGGCTCCCCAGACTGGCGATGTGATCCGCGGACTGGAGGCCGCGGCGGCCGTGCCGGGGGTGCAAGTGTTCCACGCTGGGACCAGCCTGCGTGACGGCCAAGTGGTCACCTCGGGCGGGCGCGTCTTGGGCGTCACCGCGCGCGGCGCGACGCTCCGAGAAGCGCACTCGCGTGCGTACCGAGCGGCGGAGTCGATCGTGTTCGAAGGTCGTCAATTCCGCCGCGACATCGCGGCGCGCGCGCTGGGTCCGGCCGATGGCGAGTGAGCTCGAGGCCGCGCTCGCGCAACTGGCCGCAGGCAGGGTCGTGGCGGCCGCCACCGAGTCGTTTTTTGGGCTCTTGGCGGACATCGAAAATCCGATCGCGGTCGAAGTTTTGTTCGCGCTCAAGCCGCGCGGGGCGGACAAAGGCGTGCCCACGATCTTACCCTCCCGCTCGGCGTGGCCGGCGCTCGTCGCGGGCGAAATCCCGAGCTTGGCGCAGGCCTTCGCCGACGCTCATTGGCCAGGTGGGCTGAGCATCGCGCTGCCGTCCGCGCCGAGCGTGGCAGCGCGCGTGGCGCTCGATGGCTCTCTGGCGGTGCGTCTGCCTGGTGCGTCGGCAGCGGCCGAGCTAGCCCGCCGCTTCGGTCGACCACTCAGCGCAACCAGCGCCAATCTTCCGGGAGCTCCGCCTGCAACACGATCGACCGAGGTCGAAGCCGCATTCCCTGAGGCCATTGCACGAGGGATGCTGTTCGTCCTTTCCGGAGAAAGCCCTGGCGGTGCACCGTCCACCGTAGTGCGTGTCAGCGAACTCGATTACGCAGTTGCGCGCGTCGGAGCAGTGCCGCTGTCCGGGCTCGAACAGATCGCCAAAGCACACCTCGCGCGACCTTGACGCGACGCATTACTGGCGCTAGCTCCTCACCCGCGGGATAGCCCGCGCCGGAGGATTATGGCTCGAGTCATCAATTTCAATGCAGGCCCTGCAGCCCTTCCGTTGGGTGCTCTCGAACGCGCTCAAAAAGAGCTGCTCGACATCGACGGTAGCGGCATGAGCGTGATGGAGCACAGCCATCGCGGCAAGCTGTACGAAGCCATCCACAACGAAGCGATCGCACTCGTCAAAGAGCTACTCGCCGTTCCGGACAACTACGACATCCTGTTCTTGCAGGGTGGCGCGAGCCAACAGTTCGCAGTGGTGCCGATGAACCTCCTTCCGCCGGGCAAGAGCGCGGACTACATCTTGACTGGGGGCTGGTCACAAAAAGCCTACAAAGAAGCCAAGGTGCTCGGCACCGCGCGCATCGCAGGCAACACCGAGAAGGACAAGAAGTTCTGTCGCGTGCCGAGGCAGAGTGAGCTCGAGCTGGACCCGAACGCGGCCTACGTGCACCTGACGAGCAATAACACGCTGTTCGGTACGCAATGGCACGAGTTCCCAGATACCGGCAACGTGCCGCTGGTCGTGGACATGTCCAGCGACATCGCGTGGCGCCCGATCGACGTCTCCAAGTTCGCCCTGATCTACGCGGGCGCTCAGAAGAACCTCGGCCCGAGCGGCATCGTGGTCGTGATCATGCGGAAGGATCTAGTCGAAGCGGGTCGCAAGGACATCCCGGTCATCTTCCAGTACCGCACGCACGCCGAGAACAACTCGCTGTACAACACGCCGCCCACGTTCTCCGTATACATGCTGCGCAACGTGCTGGCCGAGCTGAAAGCCAATGGCGGCTTGAGCGCCATGGAAAAGCTGAACCGTGAGAAGGCCGCGCTACTCTATAGCGCGATCGATTCACGCCCAGACGTGTTCACGAACCCGGTGGAGGAACAATCACGCTCCACGATGAACGTCGTCTTCACGCTCAAGACTCCTGAGCTCGAGGCGGAGTTCTTGGCCGAGGCCAAGAGCCTCCGGATGGAAGGGCTGAAGGGGCATCGCTTGGTTGGTGGCATGCGTGCATCGATCTACAATCCCGTGCCGCGTGAGGGCGTCGCCGCTCTGGCCGACTTGATCAAGAAGTTCAAAGCCTGACCAACCCGCGAGGCCCGAGCTCTCGGTGGTGATGCGCCGAGCGCAGCGCGCGCTTCCGGGCTGCAGACGCGCGCGGGCCTCGTTTTTAGTCTCGCTTTGATACTGCTGCAGATCTGCGCGGTCCCGCCTGAGGAACGCTGCCTATGCCGCGGTGCGCCTTTTGGCTCGCGCGGCGCGCGACTTTGACGGCGGAGCTCGGGCCGGGTTACTGTGATGATTCCGTTCTCACCCCATACGCCCGCAATGTCATTGGCACGATTCCGGCTCCGCTTCCTGCTTCAGGAGATTGATTTACCGCAGGGCGATACGGTGATTGGCCGCAGCGCGACCTGCCAGGTAACGATCGAAGATCCGTTGGTTTCGCGCGAGCACGCCCGGATCCGAATCGCTGGTGAGCGCGCCACGATCGAGGATCTCGGGTCGCGCAACGGGGTGCAGGTCGGCGGAGCCGCGCTGCAGAGCGTGCACGTATTGCGTGACGGCGAGCGAGTGCGCATCGGTACTCAGGAAATGGTGTTTTGTGCGGGAGCGCCACCCGGCACGGGCCTGGGTACCCGCACCACGGGCTTCATCTGTCATTGCTCGGAGTGCGGGCACCCTTATCCGCTCGAGCTGGTGGAGTGTCCGGCGTGCGGTTCGAGTGATCGCAACGAAGAAGACACGCTGGCGGGCGCGCCGAGCTCGGCGCGCGATTGGGGGCTGGATCTGGTGGTGGACGCACTGCGGCGCGCGGAGTCGTTGGGCCGGCAAGACGATATCGAGCGGATTTTGTCGCATGCACGGCTCGGGATCGAGCAACGGATCGCCCATGGTTTGCCGTTGGAGCGCCCGATGTTGGATGCGGTAGCGGACGCCGCCGCGTCGTTTGCGGTCAGCCGTGGGGATGCCGCGTGGGGTAAGTGGTTGCTCTCGGTGTATGCATCGCTGGGCAGCGTCCCGCCGCGTGCCGTGGGCCGACGCCTGATCACCCTGCCGCCTTCGGAGCGCACGTCACTCGCGCCTGCCGCGCGACGCGTGGTCGAAAGCGTGAGCTCGCGCGGCGGTCCGCGCAACGAGGACCGCGAGAGCTTTGCTGGTATCGAAGCACTGGGCAGCTCGGAGCCCGTGGGTGTATGAGGCACTCGCTTCGCTACAACGCTCACGATATCGACCTTCCACCAGGTGAGTTCGTGATCGGGCGGGCAGCGAATTGTCAATTATCGCTCGACGACCCGCTGGTGTCGCGCAATCACGCGACGCTCACCGTCACGCCAGAAGCGGTGGTGCTCGCCGACCTCGGTAGTCGCAATGGCGTGCGTGTGAATCGTGATCGCATCGAGGGCAGGCGGTCTCTTGCCCATGGCGATCAAATCTCGATTGGCAGTCAGGACATGACGCTCTTGTCGCGGCGCGAGCTGGTGGCCGATACGCTGATTCAAGCGCCCACCGAGCGCGCCTCCACTTTCGGCTTGCTCGGGATCTTGGCAGACAAAGCACTCGCCATGGGCCGTGCGGACGAAGCCGAGAAGCTGCTGTTGGAGCAGCTCGACCAACTACTGCTCGACGCGCAGCGCGGCGCGACGGTGGCGACCATGACGCTCGAGCGAGCTTCGGAGTATGCGCTCAAGTTGGCGCTCGCCACCTCCAATGGTCGCTGGGTTGACTACATCTTCCGACTGCATGCGGCCGTGGGGCGAACTTGTGCGGGGTCGGTAGTCGATCAGCTTTACACCGTGTTGCGTAAGGTAAAGGCCGTTAATCTGACGGTTTTGCGCGACTATCTCCAGGGGCTGCGCGAGCTCTCGCTCCACCTCGGGCCGGCCGACCGCTTCCAGCTCAGCCGTCTCGAAGGCTTGGAAAGGCTGGCTGCTGCGAAATAAAATCGCCAGCTCGACGGCTTTCGACAGGCAAGCTAGCTTTAGCGGGGTTGGATTCCGATCAG
Organism: Polyangiaceae bacterium; assembly: GCA_035273265.1. GTDB lineage: Bacteria > Myxococcota_A > Polyangia > Polyangiales > Polyangiaceae > PMG-095. The sequence continues at coordinate 1,598 of DATEPG010000076.1, read as the reverse complement.
AACTCTCGTCGTACGATGCCGCGCATGGACCCAGGTCCGGAGCCGTCGCGCCGCGCGCAACGCTTCTGGCTCGAGTACCAAGGGCGAACCTTCGAGCTTCGTTTGGGGGAAATCCTGATTGGTCGAAGTTCGAATTGCCACCTCGTGCTCGACGATGGCTTGGTTTCCCGTCGCCACGCGCAAATCGTAGTCAGCGAAGACCAAGCGAAAGTCGAAGACTTTGGCAGTGCCAACGGTGTTTTCATCAATAGCAAGCGCGTCACCGGCAGCGAACTGCTGAAGGCGGGCGACCAGCTGCAAATCGGCAAGCAGCAGTTCACGGTGTGCTCGGTTGCGCGGCCACCCGTGGCGATGCCCTCCGAACGTCGCAACGCCGAGACGCTGCATGGCTTGCGCGTGACGACCGATGCCATGCTCGCTCCGCCCTCCGATCCCCGCGCGGACACCAAGGCCGAGCTGAAGCAGCCGGAGGTGGAGGCCACGCAGCGCGCCGAGGCCTTGGAGTTGCTCGGTGGCGTCGCCGACAAGGTCCTGGCCTTGGGTCGCGGTGAAGAAGCCGAGCGCGTGCTGTCGACTGCGTTGAACAACGTGCTGACCGAGGTGAAGCGTGGGCGTGAGCCGGCGGCGCGCGTCATCAACCGAGCCGGGATTTACGCGGGCAAGCTCGCCGAAGCCACTGCGCACGGCAAGTGGCTCGACTACACGATTGACTTGTATGCATCGTTGCGGCGGCCGATGCCGATCGAGCTCGTGGATCAGATGTACGCGGTGCTCAGGCGCGTCGATGCGGTCAATCTGACAGCGCTCAGGGCTTATCTTTCGGTCTTGCATGCCCAGACGCAGGCCTACGCTCCGAACGAGCGCTTTGCGATTCAACGGCTCGAGGGGCTCGAGCGTTTGGTCGCGCTGAAATAGGCGCTGCAGCTGGGGGCCGCGTCGACGGGGCCGGCGGTCGCGTCGATGGCGCCGGTGGTCGCAGAGTTGCCCTTTTGCTGGGTGGTTCGTCCAACGCCAACCACAGGGCTGCCGCCTCGCTGATCGCCTCGCGGAGCTCGGAATCATCGATGCGCTCGAGCTGCTCGTTCAGCGCGCCGGGTAAGGCGGCCTTGCGGTAGATCGGCTTACGCGCCGCCGAATCGCGGGGCACTGCCGCGATTTCTTTGACGCGAAAGCGGACCGTATCCACGTGGATCCCAGCGGACTTGAGCCGAATCACGATCTCGTTCACGAGCAGTGAAAGCTCCTGAGCCCAGCCCGCGGAGGCGACGTGTACAGTCAACTCCCGGCCGCGCTTGGCTCCAGGCTCGGTGCGCGCTGCAATCCGCTCGCCGACGATCTGCCGCCACTGTTCGCGGTCGACAGCCGTCCCTGCGTAGCGAGCGGCCGCCTCGCGCGAACTCGCGAGCAGGGAGCCGAGCGCGGCGGGTTTGTTGCGCTGGGAGGAGCTCACGGAATGAGCTTACTCCGGTCAGTTTCCGGGTGCGTTGAGTTCCGCGTCTTGGCCAGGAAACCAGCGGCTGGCGATGCGGATGGCGTTGGTCGCCGCGCCCAAACGCAGATTGTCCGCGGCCATGGTCAAACACACGCTCTTCCCGCTG
>DATEPG010000075.1:0-18644 GCA_035273265.1 Polyangiaceae bacterium | reverse complement strand
CGTTGCCTGCGTTGCCTGCGCTGAACCGATCGCGGAAGTCCTCGAGGCACGCCCCGAATACTGCTTCACCTGCGCCGTCCACGTTGTTTGCGCCTGCGCCGACGAAGCCTAAAACAATAACGAAAGCGTCGCGTGACGATGAACCTCGGCGACGTTCGAGGGAGTCCACGGCGACGCTAGTCGGAACTCGAGCAAGATTCAGCCGCGGACGCCCGCGCAACGGGGATCGCGTGGGCGCCGGCTTCAATTCCCGGCGCCTCCACTGTAAGCCACTGAATTGGCTGAATTAGTATCGTCACAAATCGGGTAAAACGCCCGGATCCTCCGTCGTGAGCCTCGCTCACGGCGGGGGCCCTGACGCTGAACAGCAGCCCGCGAAACCGCGCTATGCTGTGCGTGATGGGCGCCATAGACGAAATCCTAGCCACGATTCGGCGGCTTCCGCTCCAAGATCGCCTGCGTCTCCTCGAGCAGGCCGCGAACGAAGCCGCAGAGGATACGCCGAAGCCGGCAGGTGTCCCCGAGCGTGCGCGCACGCTTAGCGTCGATGAGTTGCTCGCCGCTCGTCTTGCTTCTCCGCCTGGCGTGGGGCCCGTGAGCTTGGAGGACATGGATCGAGCGATCGCCGAAGGCGCGAGCGGCGGTATGAATCCTAGTGCTGCCTCGCTGCTCAGACTGATGGCTGACGAGCCGGACCTCGTCGACCAAGTCTGCGCGCTTGCGTACGAGGCTCGTCGTGCGGCTCACCTGCACGCCGTCGATGAGTAAGCTTCTGCTCGGCTCGGATATCCTCCCGGAGCTCTTCGAGGGCAAAAGTGACCAGCTCGATGCGCGAGGTCGGCGCGCCCATCATCTCGAGGTTCCGTGACGAGGAAGGCATACTCCACGTCTACCAAGGCATCGGGCCAGCGGCTGGTTCCCTGGCTCGCCGCGGAAGGACCGTTAGCCTACACGCCGGAGTTGCCACCCGAGCGTGACAGTTTGTTCCAGTACGGATGGGTATTGCCACAGGTGTGCAGGCCTGGGCTTCGGCGGCATGCATACTTCGGTGCGATGCAACGAGAGTCCGCGCATGACGTGTTCGCGTTCTGGGAGGACGCTCGCCGTGGCAGAGTCCATCGCGTTGCCTATCACGAGGGCACGCTCGCCGGACGCTGCATCGAAGCTCCGATCGCCGCGTATCGACACACGGGGGGACGACGTGGCGACGGGGTCTACATCTTCATTCAGCACGGCAGTTATCAGTGCGTTCCAATAGATGAGCAGCCGGAGCTCGAAGCGGGCTATGTGCATCTGCACCGTGGCATCGGCGAAGAGAAGGCCTTTCGCTTCGGGCGTGCCTTTCGGACCAGAACGGATCCGCGCCTCACCAGCGCGTGGGAGACCTACGCGCAGCTGCAATTCGACCTCCTCTCGCGCTCGGACGTTTCCTTCAACTCGATCCACGACCGCACGAAGCGAGTGGAGACGGGGCACATTCTCGATGACAGCTGGATGACTGACGAACTCGCAAAGGAGCGAGGTCTGGACATCGAGCAGGACCCGTGGACGCGTGCGCTCTGGGAAGCAACTCACCAGAGCTTCGCACTGAGGCGCTGCGTGAGCGAGCACAAGTTCGGGCCGCATCGAATCGTCTGCCGCACCCCGCTCACCAACATCCGCATCACCACCTTCTTCGCGGGCGAGCACGAGGTGCGAGTGCTCGATCCGGCTCGCGTGGAGCTGCTCGATGCCATCGGCTGTGAAGTGAACCACGAGGGCTGAGCGTATCGGTCTTGCGGATGCGCGAAGCCGTGGCGGCCATGCCATGTGCATCCAGCGTTCACCAACGCCGGCGCCATTTGTCGCGATAGCTCGGAGGCGGCGAGATTGGATCGTTGGGCTCTTCGGCGCGCACGGCGACGAACGTAGTGGAGTCACCGTCCTTGATCCGGAGCGAGCCCTTAATGCGGCCGTCCTTGCCGACCGTGACGCGTCCCGAGCCCGACATCGCGTCGTACCCCCACGCACCCTACCAGGTAAACGAGACGCCAGTTTTCGTGGGCTTGCAGTTCACGTAGACGACGAAGCAGTGCATGCGAAGTCGGTCGTCCTGCCCGGTCAGAGAGAGCAGCGCGGGGCCGACCGAGTCGAGGTTACCTGCTCGACCACTGCGACGTCTCGGTGATCCGCCACCAGCCACGGTAGTCCGCTGGGATGTCGTCCAGGTGCATGTGCGGCATGACCATGCCACAGAGGCGCTAGGTTATTGAGCCCAACCATTCACCCGTACTCGCAGGCAATAGCAACCGGCGGACCTAGCCACCCCTGCGCGCCGACGCTACTACTCTGAGCCCGACTCCCTTCGGTTCGAATCTCCAGCTTGTGCCCGAGCGCTGTGCGGACAGCTTCGATGTCTACGCCCGCCTTCAGCGAGCGCTGGGTGGCGTCAAAGCTACCGTTCGCAACGAAGCGCGACCCCCGTTTCTTGGAGCCCGACTGCGGTTCATTGACTCACAACATCGGCCTTGTTGTCGGGGCTAACCTCGGTGCAAAGTGCTCTCCCAGTGGCTCGTAAAAAAACCGCTGTTACGCGATCGGCACCCAACTACGACGCTGTGCTCGCGGACGTCGTCATGCTCGTCGAAGCAGCGAGGCACGCATCGGCCCGGGCGGTGAACGCACTGCTTACTGCTACCTATTGGGGCATCGGCCGCCGGATCGTTGAGCAAGAGCAGCACGGGGCCAAGCGTGCTGGGTACGGGGACGAGCTCATTGTCAGGCTATCGGGTGACCTCCAATCGCGCTTTGGCCGAGGGTTCGGGCGAGCAAACCTGTTCCAGATGCGCGCCTTCTTTTTGGCCTACCGCGAGATTCTCCAGATCACGTCTGGAGAATTGGTGCCTGCTCCGGGGTCGGCGAAAGTCCAGACGACGTCTGGACTTTTCGCGATGCAAGACGGCATGGCCGCCGTCGCGGCTCGCTTCCCGCTCCCTTGGTCACACTACGTTCGGCTCCTGGCCGTGCGCAACCCCGAAGCGCGGCGTTTCTACGAAGCCGAGACCCTCCGCGGGGGCTGGACCATCCGCCAACTGGACCGCCAAATCGGCACCCAATTCTACGAACGCACGGCGCTATCTCGGAACAAGGCCGCAATGCTCCGGCGCGGCGAAGCGCAGCAACCTGGCGACGCGCTGACGCCCGAGGAGGAGATCAAAGATCCCTACGTACTTGAGTTCCTCGACTTAAAGGATGAGTATTCCGAGTCCGACCTTGAAGCCGCGCTGATCGCCAAGATCGAGTCGTTCCTGCTCGAGCTCGGCGGCGACTTCACGTTTGTGGGTCGGCAACGTCGGCTGCGAATCGGAGACACCTGGTACAGGGTCGACCTGATGTTCTTTCACCGCCGCCTGCGCTGCCTGGTCATCATCGATCTAAAGCTGGATCGATTCACTCACGCCGACGCGGGGCAGATGCACCTCTACCTCAACTACGCGCGGGAACACTGGACGCTCGAGGGGGAGAATCCGCCCGTAGGGCTGGTTCTTTGTGCCGAAAAGGACGGTGCGGTCGCTCGTTACGCGCTCGAGGGGCTCCCGAACAAGGTTCTTGCAGCTGAGTACCGAACGGCGCTCCCAAAGGAGGGCGCGCTCGTCGCGGAGATCGAAAAGGCGATTCATCAGTTGAAGGCTCGGCACGTGGCACCGCAAGCACGCGCGCGAACGCGACGGTCGAAGGAGTGATAGCCGATGACGACTACGGGAACGATGAAACATTTGTTGCCAGCAAATCTGAAAAGGGTAGTGGTGTATCTTCAACCGGTCAGCATGCGCTGGGGAACGGCGAAACTCCGCTCGCTTTGTCGGGACGAATTGGGAATCGAGCCTGACTTCTCGACTGCCTTCCTGTTCGTGAACAAGAGCCACGATTGCTTGATGGTCTATTCGACGGACTCAAATGGCGACCGAACGCTTATGAAGAAGCTCCAAAAGGGCGCTTTCATCGTACCCGCGCCCGGACCCGACGGATCGCGTTTCGTCATCATGCGACCCTCGGTTCTTTCGCGGATGTTCCGGTCGTAGGCGGAGGGGCGCGCTACCTGGCCAGGTTCGCGCGACGCTGCGCTTGATGGATGCCCAGTCGCCTCCCCTCCAGCTCGTTAGCAATCTGCGTAACCACGTCCCACCGCTTCGCCTCCGCCGCCAAAACGAGCGCCTTCGCGAGCGCCGTCTCGACCACATTCGACAGCTCGTACCCCTCCGGACGATTCCGTCACAACGCCACGCACGATCGGGCACTTAGATGCGCTATCTGACGTCGGCCTGATCCCCATCGGTGCCGATCGTGCCTGATCCATGCTCCATCGTGCTTTCGATCTGCCACAAATCCGGTTCAATTCCCGGCGCCTCCACTGTAACCTACTGATGTTGCTGGTTTTCTGATCCGTCAGAAGGGAGTTCGCCGCGCAAGCGTGGTGTACCTTCCAAGCATGGTGAGCCCCGCGTCAGAGATCGTGTTCGTAGACGTGGACGATACGCTGGTGCGGTCCGCGGGCCCCAAGCGCATGCCGATCTCGGCTGTGGTCGACCGCGTCCGCGCGTTGAAGGAAGCAGGCGCAACGCTGTATTGCTGGAGCACTGGCGGCGCCGAGTACGCCCGTGACTCCGCCAAGGAGGTCGGCCTGGAAGACTGTTTCGTGTCGTTCCTACCGAAGCCGACGATCATGATCGATGATCAGCCGCCCGCTGAGTGGAGGCTATGCCGGTGCGTGCACCCGTTCAACGTGGCCAGCATCGATACCGGGCCGTGAAAGGCAAGCGGTGTCCCCCACACGAAAGCGCATCATCATCCTCGCCGGGCCGAACGGTGCCGGTAAGACGACCTTCGCGCGAGAGTTTCTGCCCGACGAAGCGGAGTGTGGTTCGTGAACGTGGGCCTCATCGCCGCCGGGCTCTCTCCATTCAATCCTGAGGTCGTCGCGATGTTCGACGGCTATCGCTTGCCTGGCGATCCGCCGTACCGGGGGAATAGGCGGGAGAACCGCCCGAGGCGCTGTCGAGCGGTAAAGCAACTGCCACGGCTTCCCCTCTTCATGCGACGTATCGAGATTGTCAATCATGCGAGACCTCAGCTAATAGTCGCCGGGCAGATGAGCTCTTATTGGTTTGGGGTCTTGCCGTTCGTGCTGATCATCACTTGGGCCGGGCTCGCGCCAGCTGAGGAGCTCGGCTCTTTGCCCCCAGAACTGGTGCGGGGAGAAGACCCTCACGAGACCTACGACCTCAATGCGCTCGGGCTAGTCCACGGCCGCCTGACAAAGGCCGTTCTGTTCGGCATTCCCCTGACGACGACCGAGACCTGGCGGCCGGTGCGCGGAAAATATCGCTACGCGCTCTCGCGCGCGGACTTCTTCGAGCGCGTTGGCAGGACGGATTTCGCGAGTAAGCAGCGCTCGACGGACACTTGGTCAGACGTGCTCTTTTATGGGGGGGTCTTGATCGCAGTCAGTGGCATCGCCTACCCGCTCTTCCTCGGAGATGCTGAAGAGGTGTTCCAAACGAAGAACCTGGTCATCTCTGGAAGTCTGCTACTGGGCGGGCTCGTGATGAGCAACGTGGGCACAGCGATATCCGGTCCAGTCACTGATGTCGCCACGGCGACTAGCTTCGCTCGCCAGTACAATCGTGCGCTCGCGCGCCGCGTCCAGGCCCGGAATGGCGCCACGGTGCGTCTGGCGCTCGGTACCGGTGCGGGAGCCGTTTTCTCGATCAGCTTCTGACCCCATCGAGGTGCAGTGTCTCGAGCAGGCGACCTGCCCGTCGATTTCGAGGTCTGGGCTGGCGGCGAAGGCCTGGGCCGGCGGTTTCGAGCGTCTTGCCATGAATCGAGCCCGATCAGCCTGTCTTCAATGCGAGCGGTACGACGACATCCCCGCAGCGAAGCCGCGTCGGCAGCGGCCCCTCCTCAGGGAACGCAAAGACGATGCGGCGCTCGATCATGTCGCCGGCATCCACGCTTTCCACCGCGTCCACCGGGGCCAGGATCAGCGTGTCGTAGAGGTCGAGCGTCGGCAGTACGGAGTCGCTTCCATGGTCTAGGTCACAGCGTGGCCAGTTCCATTCGCGCTTCGCGCCGGAGGCATTTTTGAGCGTCAGGAAGACATGGATGAAGCGGTCGCCATCCGCAGGCACGTAGCGGCGCGCCTCGACATTGAGTGAATTGGGACCGTCGCTGACCTCTCTCACCGTGACCTCCCAGCCACGCGCCTCCGAGTGCACCGGTTGATTCATCAAGGTGGAGCTACACCCGACGGCTAGAAGCAACCCTTCAAGACCCAAAGAACCCCAGAGCATCGTCCTCATGACAACAGCCCAGATAGCATCCTACTCTGGACTTAGACAGAAAAAGCACCCGGCGCCCACCGGCGACAGGCACGTTCAGCCATCGTCGCCGTCAGCAGGCGCCACTTTCGCCGGATCAGCTTCTCAGCGTCCACCGCGAACGTAGATCAGGTCGGCGCGATTCTTGGGTGCAGCGTTCAATTCCCGGCGCCTCCACCCTAAATCACGGAATTATCGAATTTCACGAGATGCTATTGCCCCATGCACGCGGCCGCCCTGACCGGCACGCAACGGGCTTCCGATCAGCGATGGTCCTGCGGTATCGCGGTGGGTGTCAATGGAGTCGAGCTGCGGTCCAGGTAGTCTCCGGACGCGCTTGCCAGGCACGGTCGTGCTCGGGGTACGCTGCCGGTGTGGCTGAGTCGAATCCGAAGGTTGCTGACGAACTCGAGCGCTACGTCCGAACCGGCGACACTGACATCATGCACACTTTCGAGTGTCGGGGCCGAGCTCCTCGGTGACACGGTACCCGCCATCGTTGGGTTGAGCCAGGAGACGACCTGTTTCGTTTCAGCTGAGTACTTCGCTGAGCAGGACCCATTTGCCGACTTCGTGGTGCACGAAGCCGCGCACATCTTCCACAATTGCAAGCGCAGCACGCTCGGTCTCCGTGAAACGCGCAACAAAGAATGGCTGCTTCCCATCGACTTCCAAGAACGCGAGACTTTTGCGTACTCCTGCGAAGCGCATGCATGCATTCTGCGGCGTGCCAAGAACAGGCCCGAGCGGCGGGCGTTGGCCGATGAGTACGCGCGCACGGTTCGAGTCCCCGACGAGCGAGTCGACTCGAACGCAGTAGCCGACATTGTCCGGGAGGCTGTCGAAGCGCGAAACGGGTGGAAAGTCATCGCGTCGCGCTGCGGGCAGCCGTCGGCTCGCGGAATGAGCTCCGCGTAGAGGCTGGCAGCGCCAGCCGAGCACGCTGAGGCTATGTTCGACGAGTATTGAGCCACACCGACGGCACGAGCTTCAGTGAGTGCTCCCCGCCGACAAAGCTACGCTTCACGACGACGAGCCACCGCCGCTCTTCCCGAAAACCGACTGCGGTTCATGACCTCACAACATCGGCCTTGTTGTCGGGCCTTGCTTCGGTGGAAAGTATGCCCCTGTGGCTCGCAAGAAAACCGCCGTCACGCGCTCCGCACCCGACTACGACGCGGGTGCTCGCGGACTTCGTTGTGCTCGTCGAAGCGGCGAAGCGCGCTTCGGCTGGGGCGGTGAACGCTTTGCCTACCGCGATCTATTGGGGCATCGGGCGCCGGATCGTTGAGCAAGAACAGCACGGAGCCAAGCGTGCTAGGTGCGGGGAAGAGCTCATCGTCAGCTGTGCGCAATCCCGAGGCGCTGCGTTCTTACGAAGCCGAATGCCTCCGCGGCGGGCGGACCATCCGTCAACTGGACCGTCAGATCGCGACACCGTTCTACGAACGCACTGCGCTGTCTAAGAACAAGCCCGCAATGCTCCGGCGCGGCGAGAAGCAGCAATCTGGCGATAAAGTGACGCCCGAGGAGGAGATCGTTGATCACCAAGATCGAGTCGTTCTTGCTCGAGCTGGGCGGCGACTTCACTTCGTAGGTCCAAGGCGACTGCAGGCCTTCGAATCGGTTGGACCGATCACCCGAAGAAGGCTATATTTGGCGAGCAATGACCGTTCGGGAGATCCTCGATTCTATCCACCCGCTACCGCGCTCGGATCGGCTGCGCCTCGTTGATCAGCTCAACGATGAAGCGATGAGCGATCGGCTTTCCGCCGTCGAGCTCCAGCCTTCGCCGGGATCCATGCTCGACCTCGTTGACGGTTTCTACGCCTATACCGGACCGCTTTCTGATCCCGGTCTTGACCACCGTGCGGATCGCGAAGCCCGAGTCGATGACATGATCGCGCGCCTCGATGCTCCTCGCACTTGATACGTCCGTCATCGTTGCGGGCTCGCTGGCCACGCTTTTCACCCGCGCGCGATCGTCTGGCAAGCCGCCATATACCGCGGTGAGGTTCAAGCGATTGTGTGCGCGCACGCCTTGGCGGAGGTGTATTCGGTGCTCAGCAAGATACCGGGCGGGTTGTCGCCGGCCGCCACACGGGTTTTCGTCGGCAGGCTCACCCGTCAGGTGCGCGTGATTGCACCACGGCCAGAGAGGTATCTGGCGGCGACGGAGCGTGCGCTTCTCGCGGGCTGAAGTCGGGCGTTGTCTACGACGCCTTGCATCTTGTCGAGGCTGAGCGCGCCGGCGCCGACTTGTTTTTGACCTTCAATCCGAGCGACTTCGAGCGGCTCGCGGCAGGCCCCAAGCCACGGACCCCCGATCCGCCGTCCACTCAGCTTGCGCCGTAGGGCGAATCCGCCTGGGTTCGCCCGCACCCCCCGATCAAGCCCTCGACGAACCCTTGAGCCGCTCAGGCGGTGCGGGCTCCTCAGCTGAGCGCTCCCGCGCCCTCCGTAGCTCTCCACGATCTGCGTCACCACATCCCACCGCTTCGCCTCCGCCGCCAGCACAAGTGCCCTCTCCAGCGTCGTCTCGACCACGTTCGACAGCTCGTACACCTCGCACGGTTCCCGTCACATCGCCACGAACGATCGCGCACTTAGATCCACAAATCTGACACGTTGGCCGGATCGCCATCGGTGCTCTGAACACGCCTCCCCCGGCCGGGGTGACGCAGGCCCTGGTTCTCCTCAAGAAAGTGCCGAAAGAGTACAACGCTGCGATGGCGGCCCGTGAGATGGGCTACCCAATGACCGGTCCATTGGGCAGCGGCGAGCAAGACCCACTCAAGAACCCGATTTCCGCCGATCTGAAGGGCTTTCTGGACCGAACGCTGCTGTAAAGTATGATTCCGGATCAGTTTGCTTCGGCGAAAGCGCTTAAGGACCGTTATGATGCGCTCGCGCGTAACTATCCGCAGCTTCGCTGACCAGTCCCTGCTTTCGTGGGCGTTGCGCTTCACGATCTCGCTCGTCGTTTTGAACGCACCTCCGTCGCATGCGTCCGCCACTGCCGGTGTGTGTGAGGGTGCTGGCTCGACGCTCAGGGCCCTCAAGTCGGCTATCTCGGTATATCTCGGCACGTACGGATCGGCCCCACCCGCGGTCGGCTGGTTTCAAGCTCTGAATGATAAGGGGCTCTGGTCGGAGGAGGGCCAGGGCAAAGTCGCGCGCGTTCCGCTGGATCCATGGGACCGCCCCTACGTGTACACACGAAGGGCAAATCAGGAGTTTGACATTCGTTCGGTTGGTTCAGACGGTAAGTTCGGCACGAGCGACGATCTGACTGAGCACAACGGATTTAGCCCGTCAGACTGCCCCGACCCTCGCGTCCACTTCTTCGGTTGCAGTTGGCGGAAGTCGCAATGAGGTGGCTGCCTGGTTCAACGAGCAAGGGCGCGTCGCGTTTGAAGCTCTCGACGAAGGACTCGGCCGTCCCGTTGCTCTCAGGCGAGTAAGCCGGGGTGGTGCACATGGTGACGCGGATTTCGGCTCAATTGCGCTAACTTCGTAATAACCAAACGAGGTCACATGGTCAAGAAGCTCAGCCGGATCGGGAACAGCCTGGGAGTGATTTTGGACCGCCCCGTATTGGAGCTGCTCCAAATCGACGAAAACACGCCCCTCGAGATCACGACGGATGGCGACGTGCTCATGCTGCGCGCGGTCCGAGGCGACAAGAGGGATCGCGTTCGCGCGTCGGCCGCCAAGATGGTCAAGGCCCACGTAAAGAGACTCGCCAAACTCGCCAAATGATCGCGCCCGCGTTCCTGGACCTCGAGGAAGTGCTCGAGATTCACGCGCTCCAACTCGATGAGTTCGGCGGCATCGCCGGAGTGCGCGATCGGGGATTGCTCGAGTCAGCTCCGCAACTCAGCGGAAGATCTGGAAGTGCCCGAGCACGTACCAGAGGATTACGAACACCAAGATGGTCGTAAAGCAGCCGCCTCCCAGCTTCTTCGCACCCCAACCTGCCGCCACACCGCGCAAAAGCTTGCTCATCTGCAGCAACATGAAGCAGAGCGCGTGCCAACCAACCGTGGACCGACAAAGCCGCAACTTCTGCGTTCGGCCCGGGGGCATCGCCGCGCGCAGAATGCCACGCCGAGACGAGACGCTACGCGCGTCAGTCGAAAGCCGCTGAGCGCCACCGAGCTTTTCGAGGCTCGTGGTGACGATGGCCGAGGCGTCGCTAGGAGTCTACGCGCGAGAGCGCGGCGAAGTCCGCCTCGACCGTGTTTGCTACGCCTTGTTTGGTGCGCAAGTAGTCAGCCCGGAGATCGTGACTCGCAACTTCGCCCAGGGTGGCGCGGGCGAATGGGAAAAACTCGTCCTCCTCTTTTCGGACGTGTTCCCGAATCAATGCCGATAGCGACTCGAGTTGAGCTCGCCATTCGCTGCTGGTGGCTCGGAGCGAGTCGAGGGTGTGGATCACCGTTTCTAGCTCTTCCGCGTCACGAGCATGCGCGTCCACGAGCTGCGCCGCCGAGGAATATTGTCTCAGTGTGCTATACAGGACCGCAGCCTCGGTCTGCTCGTGGGAGAGCAGGGAGCTGCGCAATGCAGGGTACATGTTCTCACTTGCCTCGGGTGTTTCGGCGGCAATGGCGAGCGCAATGAGCCTCGTCACGTAGCCGTGTTCCTCCATCAATGTATTGAACAACGCACCGAGCCCAAACGCATCCGCCTCCGGTCCGACGACGGCGCCGCTGCTGGTTGAATGCGCTTTGATTTCCGTGCTCATGAGAATGCCTCTCGGTAGGGATCGATTCGAATCAGCGATTTCGCCGACCACGACCAGGCTGAGCAATAGTCATGCCTTAAAGTAACCGTCGCTCACGCATTCGACGAAACGCCCCCTTCCCTTCAACGATCGTCGCGTTTGTGCTCCTGCTCAGGGCGGTGTTGTAACCGAGGGCTGTTCGGGTGCGACACGCTGGCACAGCCTACCGCGCTCGCCGACATTGTGCGGAAATATGCGGAAATTCGCCGGATTCTGGCGCGCTCACGGTAGCGAGCAATCATAAATTGCGAAGCCACGCACCACTTACAGGTGTTCCAGCGGCCCGCGTGACTCCCGTTCGAGTGAGCTCGGCGTAGCTCTAGGCCGCTGCAAGAACCTAGTGAATCTCCCCCCACCAGCGGCATCCGCCGAGAGCGCCACAACCACTTTGCGCGCTCGGGCGGGTGTGTCGAAAGGAAGAGAGAAACAAAATGACCTCGAATGCGCATCGTGCTCCCCGACTGCTGAAATCGAATGGTAGGTCCGCGGCGTGCTGGCTGCTGCTGTGCTCGGCGCCGTTTTCTGCGGCGGCGTGTTCCTCGGGGGGAGCGCTGGAAAGTTCGAACGCAAACGGAGTCGCAGAGCTTGCGGTGGTCGCGGCGGACTGCGGGTACTCGGTCAATGTCAGCGTGACGCGCGAGAGCAAGACGGGATTTCGAGCTCGGGTCCGCGTCAGCTCGACGAACGGCATGCGTCTTCCCTCGACGGGGTTCTCGGTGTGGGTCGACGGCGGCGCAGCCACCCTCGCGCACGTCGGTCACGGCACGTTCGAGCAAGTCGAGAACGGCTACCTCCTCAGCACGGTGACCACCAGCGAATCACCCGAGGACTTACTCGCTGACGGAGACTCTGCGAGCGACCCCGACGTGCTCGCCGGGCGCGCCTATCGCTTCCATTTGAGCTTCCACGGGGCGTACACGACGCTGTCTGCGGTCATGAACTCGAGCGGCGGAGTGAAGTGCGATCAAACGGCGCCAAGCCTCAAGTTGGTCACCAGCAGCGAATTCTTTACGGCAAATGGCACGTTGTCCCTGAGCGCTCAGGCAAGTGACAATGTCGGCGTATCGAAGGTCGTGTTCGCGCAGGACGGGGTCCAGATCGCGACGGTTCGGCGAGCGCCATTTACGCTCAATTTGCCCGTGACCAACGCCCTCAACGGTCGTCATCGGTACTCGGCGACCGCCTACGACCTCGGCAACAATCAGGCCTCCGAGACCAAGCGAGTGCTCGTTTCGATTGGCAACAAGTTCTTCGGCACCGCCGCGACGACGGCCGCGGACTACCCGGGACTTTTGGCGCATTTCAACCAGGTCACGCCTGGTAACGCGGGTAAGTGGGGCTCGGTCGAAGCCACGCGCGACCAGATGAACTGGAGCGAGCTCGACACGGCGTACACCTTCGCGAAGAACAATCACGTTCGCTTCAAGTTCCATACGCTCATCTGGGGTCAACAGCAGCCGAGTTGGCTCGCGGCGCTGCCCGTACAGGAGCAACTGGCAGAGATCGAGCAGTGGATGTCCGCGGTTGCGGCACGCTATCCCAATATCGACCTGGTCGACGTCGTGAACGAGCCGTTGCACGCACCGCCCGCGTATACGGCGGCGCTCGGTGGCGCCGGCACGACCGGCTGGGATTGGGTGATCAAATCGTTCGACATGGCCCGCGCCCACTTCCCCAACGCCGAGCTGTTGTTGAACGACTACTCAATCTTGTCGATGACGAGCGCGACGCGGGATTATCTCGACATCGCCAAGCTGCTGAGCGACCGCGGTCTGATCGACGGCATTTCGGAGCAGGGACACTTTTACGAGCGAGCCCCGGATCCCTCGGTATTGACGACCAACCTGAATTCGTTCATCGCGACCGGCTTGCCACTTTACATCTCAGAGCTCGATCTGAACCAGGAAAACGACGCGCAACAAGCCAACCGCATGAAGGAGTTGTTCACGACGTTCTGGTCGAAACCCTCCGTCCTGGGCATTACGCACTGGGGTTACCTGCAGGGCAACATGTGGCAGCCGAATGCGTACCTGCAGCGCAGCGACGGAACGCTGCGCCCCGCGCTCACTTGGATTGACTGCTACCGAGCGGGAGGGACCAATTGCACGGTCCCCGCCTATGTTCCGCCGCCGCGCCTCGGCGACGCCAACGGGCTCACGCTGGAAGCGGAAGATTACGACTCGGCGCACGCGCTGCTCCCGGCCGGAAACGTGTTGGCGTACGCGAGCGATGGCTCTTGGTTCAGCTATGAGCAGGTCGCCCTCAAGCAGGCGTGGACCACGCTGAGCGTGAGCTACGCTCAGGGAGGCACGAGCACGAACGGCCTGAGCGTGCACCTCGATAGCCTCGACAACGCGCCGGTGGCCAGCGTGTCGCTGCCGCCCACGGGAGGCTGGGGCACGCTGAAGACGGTCTCGATCCCCTGGTCACCGCTGAACCTGCAGAAGAAGGTGTTCGTGCGCTTCAATGGCGGCGGCGCGAACGTGGACAAGCTCGTCTTTTCAGCGCCGGCGGCGGCGGCGAAAAACGTGGTGGCGAACGGCACGTTCGAATCGGGCACGAGCGGCTGGTATACCTGGAATGGCGGGGTCGTCTCGGCCGCGACGGATCGCGCGCACGGCGGTACACAAAGCCTTTTGGTCGCCAGCCGCGCGAACAACGCTCCGGCCGCGACGGATCTGACGAGCGTCGTCAAAGCAGCCAGCAATTACCCACTGAGTCTGTGGGCTTCGATCCGCAACCTCGACGGCTCGAGTCAGGCTATCCACGTGACGCAAGCAACGAGCTGCAGAGCCGCGGATGGCACCGTCAGCACGAGCTACGCTTGGATCGCTGGCCCGGTCACGCTTTCCGGCGGCGCGCCCGCTTCGTGGTCGCAGCTCTCGGGCACGGTCTCCGTGCCGAACTGCACGCTGACGCAGCTGCAGCTATTCGTGGAAGGAGCCGCTGGCGCCGACCTATACGTCGATGACGTGCAGGTGCTCGATAATAGCGCGGCTTCGTCGAACCTCATCGCGGACGGCACTTTCGAGTCCGGGCAGGGCGCGTGGGGCGGCTGGGGTAGCGCCGCGTTGACGGTGACCACGAGCCTGGCCCACGCTGGAACGAGCAGCTTGCTCGGCAGCGGAATGCAGCCGAACGGAGCTCTGGCGCGGGACATCGCCGCCCTAGTCACCGCGGGCAAGCGCTACCAAGCGACGGCGTGGGTCTCGGTCGGCAACGTCGCAGCGGGTTCGGGCTCCGTGAAGTTCCAAACCGTGCAGCGCTGCAATGGAGCGACCAGCGACAGCTATCCCTGGCTTGCGGGTGCTACCGTGGCTAACGGCGCGTGGACCCAAGTCAGCGGCACCGTGGACCTCTCCGCGTGCACCACGGCCGAGAAGCTCCAGCTCTTCGTCGGCGCCGACTCGGGCGACCTCTACGTCGACGACGTGACGCTCACGCCGATCCCGTGACCGCACAAAAACGCCGACTCGACGTTAAACGAAAACACGAAGGCCCCGCTCAGCGAACGAGCGGGCCTTCGTGCTTTCGCTACGGGGAGCTAGCTCCTTTGCGGGCGCCCACTTGTTTCGCGAGCCGATGAAGTGCGCCAGGTCTGGGAGCGCCACATGCGCCCTAACATCGCGAGCAATCCGGGACACGAAGCTTATCTCTACTGCTTCGACGACAATGACGCGGATACCATCTGCGCTTTTCAGCAATACGCTGACTCGAAATCTTCGGCGGACTTCCTGAAACAGAGAGCTACGCGGCATACTCGAAGGAAGTCGAGCTCTTGTTGGCCGGCCCGCCGCAGATCACTTGCCTCGCGCCGATCTGGATCAAAGGTGCGTGACCTAGCAGCTCATGGCCTAAAACCCTGCGGCGCAACGTTGCCAAAGGCAACACCACTTGCTCGTAAGCGTGAGAGGAACGAGACTGCGCTACATGTGGAAGGCGCCGCGGGTTATCTCGATTTGCTGCACGCTCGGTTTGGCATTGGCTTGCGATAAACGGACGCCGACCGAGAAGGGCAAGGACTACGCGGAAGAGAAGCTCGGCTTCGTCGAGGGCGCCGCGAAGGTGCTCGAAGACAAAGGCAAAGGGCTCGGCAAATCAGTGGGCAAGGGCGTGAGCGAGGTGGTGCGCGGCACCGGCTCGGGCGTCAAAGATGTGGTGAATCCGCCCGTCAAAGTGGCCGTGGGCGGCGATCTCGCGAGCGCGGGTATCAAGGTTTTGCAAAGCCACGAAGGAGACGGGAGCGGTAACACGCGCGGTGTCGTCGTATATTTGGACTTCCCGCAGCGCTTCGAAGGGCGGCTACGGCTGCACGCGCTCGGCGAGAACAACGCGGAGCTTGGGCGCGCCGAGATTGCCGATGCCGTAAGTCAACCTGCCGGTAGCCAAAAGACCTTCACCTTCCCGTTCCCCGCCGACATGCGACTCAGCTCGGTGACGAGCTACGCGCTACACGCCGGCAGCAACAAGACGGTGACGCTCGATGCCGGCCTGACCGATTCGGGTATCACCCTCAGCCAGCTAAAAGAGACCGGCAAAGAGGTGAGCGTATACGTGCTGTTCCAAAAGCCCTTCAAGGGCGGCTTACAGCTCCGCGCCAAAAACGCTGAGGGCGAGGAGCTCGGTCGTAGCCCGGCAACAGCCAAGCTTAGCTATGCCGCGGATTCTGCGCAGCATTTGAGCTTCGATCTCGACGCGCGCACACCTCTCGAGAACGTGACGCAGTACACATTGCACAGCGTAGCGCCGGCTAAGCCGGCGGCGCCGTAGCCTTTTTGGGATGACGCCCTTCTGAGGCTCCCCGTCAGCCGAGGCTTCGAAGCGCTCGGGCGCGCCGATTCCATGCCGGAACGATGCTCATCAAGCAAATGCTGAAGTAAACGATTGTCAGCAGGACGGGAAAGACGAACAGGGGCAGCGGCGGTCGATCGGCAGCGCGCGCAATCAGCGCAAGCAATACGCTGCCTGGCACCCCAAAGCCTCCGCCCACGAGCACCGCCAACGCGAGCACGCGGTCGATGCCGAAAAGAGTGTCCTTCGGCGGGCGGATAAATAGGAGCGGGCCCCATTGTTCGTCCGAATCGACTACACGCGTGAATAGCTCATCAACAGGTTGCTCGGCCATGCCGCCTCAAGCGTAGGCAACGCGCGCCGCTCGGCAAGCAAAACGTGACATTTTTGCTGCCACAGTGACTCAGGCGTTACTACTACTCCCTCCAATTGGCCCAGGCGACTTTTCGGACCCTGGCTGCGGCGCGTGCATTCTAACAGGACGGGCTTGAGCGTGCGCTGGCGCAACCTGAGCCAAGGCCGCTACGACATTCTTCTGCAGGGCCTCGCAACCTTCAACGCCTACCATGTCTCAGAACTTCTACCCGTTCTCGGCGTATAACAGTACGGCAGGCAAGGTGACCGGCATTCGCGAAGCCGTCGGTGAATACTTCGTGTTGTTCCAGAATCTGTTCATCGCCGACGGCTCACCGATGGTTTCGATGCAAACGCTCGGCTTGCACGGCAACCCGTACGGAAAGTTTGCTCACCAAGGCGGTACGCAATGGAAAATCGCGTGCTTCAACGCGGCTGGTAGTCCCGCCGATAGCGAGGCGGAGTTCAAGGCCGTCACGCGAGCTCCACGGGCGCAAATTTACCGAGCGAGCACCCAGCCCCACGGCGGAGGGCCGGTGCTCTTCTCCACGAGTAAGCAAGCAAGATAGACAAAACCAAGCGCCGCGTCTCGAGCACGCCGTTGCGAGCGGGCAGGAAGGGCCGTATCGTGGGGAGTCGTGCCCGGGACCGCCCCACCGAAGACCCTGCCGCGCCTGCGTTGCGCCCTGGTTCCTGCGTTGGCGCTACTCGGGACTTACCCCCTGTCGAGTTGTATTTCTGGCTCTCATGCGCCCAACGCACTCATCGAGCGGGCGGCGCTCGGGCCCCCGCTGGCGACCCAACCCTCGGCTGTGGCGCCTAGTCGACAGGTGCCCGCCGCCGTTGCCACAGCGATTCGCGTCGAGCCTGCCTTGCTGGACCCGTCGCCGGGGACGGAACCGGCAACCGCTCGAATGTGGCCAGCGCCGAGCAGGGAGCTTTTGGAAAAGCGCCTGGCTGCGCAGCTGCACGTGCTCGGGCGGGCGGTAGTGCTGGAGCCAAAAAGTGCGCGCGGTTCGCGGGCGACCCGCCCTTCGAAAGAAGCACCAGCAGAGCCGCTGCGTGCCGCGGATTCAGCTGCGGCCGATCGACTCGGCGCTGAGGTGAACCGAGGCAGCGCAACGCTGATGTGTGAAGAACACTCGGCTCGAAGCGCGAGCGCTACGTTGGGCTCCCTCAATAGCGATGCCACGGAATCGGTGGACGCCGTTCCCGAGCCTTCGATCGAAGCGGCTAGCGAAGCCCAGCCGAGCGACGCTCCGCTCCTGCTGCAGAGCGGTTCAGTGCGCCAAACCACTCTCTACCCGATTGCGATCGAGAACGAGTCCGCGCTGCTGGCCTTTAATCGCGCGCTCTCGCGTCTGTCACGCGCCGAGGATCCGGACGGCAAGGTTCGCATTTTGGCGTACGGCGCGTCGCACACGCAGGCCGATATTTACCCGGGCTACCTGCGCGCTTATCTGCAGTCCCGTTTCGGGAACGGTGGGCGAGGCTTCGTGTCGCTCGGTCCCGTCAATAGTTGGCACCGCACGCTCGACGCGCGCATGTGGCAGCGTGGCCTGACGCTGCAGCACGCTCGCTCCAAACGTCAGCCGACGAGTGAGCCGATTGGCTTGTTCGGCGCGGCATTGGTCGGCAGAACTCCTGGATCCTTTGCGGAGATCCTGACCGCCGGAGACTCGAACGATACCCGGTTCGAGCTCCAGTACTATCAGGAGCTCGGTGGTGCTGACTTCGTGGTCGAGCTGGATGGCAAGCAGCTCACTCGCATCACGACCAATCCAGATCATGCGGGGCCTGCCTACTTCGCCTTCGAGGCCCAGCCCGGGCAACATCGGATCCGGGTGCGGTTGGTTAAAAATGGGCCCGTGCGCCTGTTCGGTGTGGTCGCCGAAACGGCGCAGCCGGGGATCGTGATAGACACGCTCGGCATCGGCGGAGCACGGCTCGCCGATAGCCTGCGCTGGGATGACGCTTCGTTCATCGACGCCGTGCAGCGCCGCCAGCCCGACCTGATCACGCTCGCTTACGGCACCAACGAGGCGTTCGACAGTTCGCTCACCATGGAAGCCTATGAGGCCGATGCACGCCGTGTCTTCGCGCGCCTGCGGCGGGCCGCCCCCGGCGCGAGTTGCCTGTTCATCGGACCGTTCGACTTACCTCCGGCGCGACGCGCGCAGCTACTCCGGATCGTCGACGCCCAACGTCGGTTGGCCCGGGATAACGGCTGCGGCTTTTGGGACGGCTTGGCGTTCATGGGTGGGGCGGGCACCATCAGCCGCTGGGCCAGCGCCAAGCCCCCGCTCGCCGCGCCCGATCACATCCACCTCACTCGTCGCGGCTACGTGGTC
>DATEPG010000074.1:0-14563 GCA_035273265.1 Polyangiaceae bacterium | reverse complement strand
CGCATTCCGTTCGACTTGCCGGAAGGCGAGAGCTAGCTGGTCGCCGGGTACTACACGGAGTACTCCGGCATGAAGTTCGCGATGTTCTTCTTCGCGGAGTACATCGCGGTGGTCACCTCGGCCGGTCTGATGGCAGCCATCTTCTTGGGCGGCTGGGATCTGCCGTTCTTGTATCGCGACGGCCTGCACGTCACGATCGGCCAGACGGTGCTCTTCGAGCAGGCGCTGCCTCACCTGGCGATCGTGCTCATTGGCGCACTGGGCTTCGTGCTCAAGACGCTCGTCCTGTGCTGGTTGCAGCTGATGATTCGTTGGACCTTGCCGCGCTTCCGCTACGATCAGCTGATGCGCCTCGGCTGGCGCAAGCTCTTGCCGGCCTCGCTCGCCAACGTCGTGGCCACCGGTTTGATCGTGATGGCGATCGTCACTGGCGGTCCGGTCGTCGCGACCTTCATGTCGCTCTTGGCGGATTACAGCAAGGCGCTCGTGGCGCTGGCTGGTCTCGGCGGTTTCATCTACTTCATCGTGTTTCTGGTCAAACCAGTGCACAAACGAAAGTCTTTGGCCTCCTCCTCGGCGCAGTTCGCGGCCGCGGCGGGCGGCACTCGCAGCGCACGGATGTCAGCATGAGCAATCAATCGACCGTCTTAGGGCCGAACAAAGTCACCGGGGTTGCGGTTGCGCGGCCCCAGCGCACCGCCTCGGTGCAGACCTACATCCCCGAGATCGCCAAGGGCCTCGGCATCACGATGAAGCACTTCTTTCAGAATACGAAAGAAATGGTCTTCGGTCAGCGCAACGATCCGAACACCGAGGCCATCGAGGACGGCATCAACTGCGTCTCGTACCCGGAGCAAAAGCGTCCGTACCCGGCTCGCTCGCGCGGCATGCATCGGCTCACCCAGCGTGACGACGGCTCGCCGCGTTGTGTCGCCTGCCTGTGCTGCTCCACAGCCTGCCCCGCGCAGTGCATCCACATCGAGGCCGGCGAGTACCCCGAGGGCGATCCCCGCCGTGGCTACGAGCGCTTCCCGCAACGCTTCGTGATCGACGAGCTGCGCTGCATTTTCTGCGGCTTCTGCGTGGAAGCGTGCCCGTGTGACGCGATTCGCATGGACACGGGCATCCACGCCGCGCCGTATGATTCCCGGGAGCAGTTCATCTTCGAGAAAGATGTGCTCATGGGCTTCCCGGGACGGGATGGCTCCCATTTGACCGCCAACCCGAGGCACGAGCCCGGTGAGGGATCGCATCCAGGATTGGATCGCGAGAAGCACTGAGGCGTTGAGGTGACCGGTGGCGTCCGCGCTTGTAAGGACGCGCGGCGCCTTCGGCGCGCGGTTGGAGACTTTCGTTTGCGCACGCTCGGACGGTGACGCTGGGCCGCCCGCGCTGCGCCCAACCAGAGCACGCGCCTGTTCGGTCAGCCTTTGTAGGTCTCCATCTCTTTCGCAGATCGTGATCTGATCGTGCCAAAGTCAGCGAACTCGACGTATTTCCGGGCATGCGGCTGAACTCCTTCGCGCGCGCTTCGGCGCGAGAGAGGAGACGCGGCGCTGCGCGCGCGGGAGTTTCCGCGCGATGCGCGGAATAGAGGGAGAGAGAAGCGGCGCTACGCGCGCGGGAGAGAGGCGGCGCTACGCGCGCGGGAGAGAGGCGGCGCTACGCGCGCGGGAGTTTCCGCGCGATGCGCGGAATAGAGGGAGATTGATGCACTGCAGGGGGGGCTGGCTGTCGGTCGCTACCATTCTGTCTGCTCTGTCTGCTCTGCCTGTTCTGCCTGTTCTCTCTGTCCCTGCCTCTCTCTCTCTCTCGGGTGCGCGCGTAGCGCCGCACGCTTCGCGCCGGGCGCGCGGAAGACAGGTCAGCCGCATGCCCGGAACTAAAACGAGCTGGAAGTCTTGGAAGACCAGATCACGATCTGCGAACGAGGCTGGGCCCACGAAAGCTGACCGGACAGGCGCGTGCTTTGGTTGGGCGCAGCCCGAGCGGCCCAGCGCCCCCCTCCGAGCGTGCGCCAAACGAAAGTCTCCAACCGCGCGCCGAAGGCGCCGCGTGTCCCTTAGAACGACGCCCCAATGGCGCTCAGTGGCGCCCCAGTGGCGCCCCAGCCGCGATTTGCTGCGCAGACTAGAAACTGGGACCATTCGGCGCTAAAGCACGGGTCGGCACATGGAATACGAACCGGTCATTGGGCTTGAAGTTCACGCGCAGCTGCTCACCAAGAGCAAATTGTTCTGCGCTTGCTCGACTGATTTTGGCGGTGAGCCGAACACCAATGTCTGTCCGGTGTGTTTGGGGCTGCCGGGGTCGTTGCCAGTGCTCAATCAGCAGGCGGTGACGTTTGCGGTGCAGGCGGGGCTCGCGCTCGGCTGTACGATCCACGAAAAGAGCATCTTCGCGCGTAAGAACTACTTCTATCCGGATTTGCCCAAAGGCTATCAGATCAGCCAGTTCGAAGAGCCGATCGCCACGAACGGGCACCTCGACATCGAGGTCGATGGCGTTGCGCGGCGGGTGGGCATCACGCGCGCCCACATGGAAGAAGACGCGGGTAAGAACGTGCACGGCGTCGCGGGTGATTCACTGGTGGATCTGAACCGCGCTGGCACGCCGCTGTGTGAAATCGTGGGCGAGCCGGATTTGCGCTCGAGCGCGGAGGCTGCCGCGTACCTGCGCGCGATGCGCGATCTGTTGGTGTTCATCGGCGTCAACGACGGCAACCTGGAAGAGGGCAGTTTTCGCTGTGACGCGAACGTATCCATTCGCCCGGTGGGCACGGAAAAGTTTGGTACCCGCTGCGAGTTGAAAAACATCAACTCGTTCAAGTTCGTGCAACGCGCGATCGACGCAGAGATCATCCGTCAAACCGCGATTCTCGATTCCGGTGGCAAGGTCAAGCAGGAGACCCGCAGCTTCGATCCGGACACAGGTCTGACACAAACCCTACGCGCCAAGGATGACGCGCACGACTACCGCTATTTCCCGGAGCCGGATCTGCCGCCTCTGCGCGTCGATCCCGCATTCATCGCCGCCCAACGCGCGAGTCTGCGTGAGCTGCCGGTGGCGGTGCGCAAGCGCTGGGTGGAAGAACTCGGTCTCAGTCTGCCGACGGCGCAGACGCTCACCCAGCATCCGGGCTACGTCAGCTTCTTCGAAGCCGTGTGCAAGGTGTTCGACCAACCAGTGAAGGTCGCCAACTTCGTTGCCAACGAGGTGCTGCGCGGTGCCAAATCGCATGGCCTCGAGGCAACGTTCACGGTCACGCCCGCGCAGGTTGCCGAACTGCTGCAATTGGTCGAGGCCGGTGAGATCAGCGGTAAGCAGGGCAAAGAGGTGTTCGCGGCGCTGGAGGGCACGGACAAGAGCGCGCGTTCAATCGTCGATGAGCGCGGCTTGCGCGTGGTCTCCGACAGCGCTTCGCTCGAAAAGTTGTGTCAGTCGCTGATTGAGAAGTTCCCCAGTCAGGCGGCTTCGGTCCGGGCAGGGAAGAAGAGCTTGCTCGGCTTTTTCATGGGCCAGGCCATGAAGGAAACCGGTGGCTCGGCAGATCCCAAATTGATCAGCGCTCTGTTCGAGAAGTTGCTGGGAGGCGGCGCGTGACGGCCTCACGCAGCTTGAAGATCTACGATCCAAAGCCCCCGTGGCTGAAGGTGCGCGCGCCCGGCGGCGAGAACTACACGCGCTTGAAGCAAACGCTGCGCGAGTTGGATCTGTACACGGTGTGCGAAGAAGCGCGCTGCCCCAACGTGGCCGAGTGCTGGGCTTCGGGCACCGCCACGGTCATGCTGCTCGGTCACACCTGTACTCGCGGTTGCCGCTTTTGTGCGGTAACTACCGGCAATCCGCGGGGCGCCGTCGACCCGCGTGAGCCGGAGCACGTGGCGCGCGCGATCTCGCAGCTGAAGCTGCGCTACGTCGTGTTGACCATGGTCGATCGTGACGATCTGCTCGACGGCGGCGCTTCGCACATGGCCCGCGCGGTCGTGGCCTTGCGCGAACATAGCCCCGGGCTGCTGGTCGAAACGCTGGTTGGCGATTTCGCGGGTCGCATGCGCGACGTGAACAGCATGGTCGACTCCGGGCCGGACGTGTTCGCGCACAATATCGAAGTGTCGCGGCGTATGACGCCGAAGATTCGTGATCAGCGCTGTGACTACGATCTGTCGCTGGGCGTCCTGGCACACGCCAAAGCCCGCCACCCGGAGCGCTTCGTCAAGAGCTCGATCATGGTCGGGGTGGGCGAGACCGACGACGAAGTTCTGGAAACGATGCGGGATCTGCGCCGCGCGGGGGTGGACATCCTGACCCTCGGTCAGTACCTCCGGCCAACCCCCAAGCATGCGCCGGTCGAACGCTATGTGACGCCGGAGCGTTTCGACGAATATGCGCGGGAGGGGCGCGAAATGGGCTTCGCGTTCATCGCCTCCGGGCCGCTCGTTCGTTCGAGCTATCACGCCGCAGAGGGCTTCGTCGAGGCTCGTTTGCGACCGCCCCTCGCGACCTCCGTAGCCGGCGGCCCGAGCGCGTCCCCGGCTGAAGTAGCGGTTTTTCCGATGTCCGAGCTGCCCGAGCGAGAGCGCGCGCCGCTGATCCCTGCCGAGTCCCTGGTCCGACGCTGACGGGCAATGACGCGGCGGCCATCTTCGGTTAGCTTGGCGCTGCTGTAATCGAGGGAAAATCGAATGCCCGCCCCGGACTCCAGTCTGATCGGTAAGGTCGCACGCCAGCTGACCCAGGCCCCCGCTTACGCAGAGGCCGTGGGCGCGCGTGGCTCCTTGCTGAGTGCGGCTGCCAGCTCGTACGGCTGGAAGTCCGACGACGACGATCACACTCAGCCCACCGGCTTCGATCCCGACGCCGCGCGCTTGTTCGAAGCGATGGTCGAAGGCGCGTTCCTGGTCGCCAATGCCGATGGCGACTTCGACGACACGGAGCAGGCCGCGTTTCAGCACGTCGTGGTCAGCGCGTGTGCCGGGCGGGTGGGCGAGCGCCAAGTCTGCGCGTTGCTCGCCGATCTGCAAGATCAACTCGACGAGGACGGCTTGCAAAAGCGCATCGAAATGGTGGCGCGGACCATCACCCGCGACGACCATGCCCGTGAGGTGCTCCGAGTTTCTTCGCTTCTAGCCCACGTGTCGGGTGGAGTAAGCTTGGTCGAGCGCGAAGTGCTGGACAAGCTGGCCGCCGAATTCAAACTAACGGATGCAGCGGTCGAACAAGCCATCGAAGAGGCCGCCCACGCGCTGACCGAATAGCGTGTGGGTTTTCGGGCGCCGCGGCGATTACGGTCCGCTGCAGCTGCCCCGTGCGACCGCCGTTCGCAACGCTCTCGCCTCGGAAATTTCTGAATGGATATGATGCCCGAAATGCCTGCGACTTTCCGGCCGGAACCGGCGAAAGTCATTCGCGTGTTGTCCGACGACGGCACGCTCGATCCCCGCCACGATCCACGACTCCGCGAAAGCGAGGTGATCGATATCTACCGCTGGATGGTGACCACGCGGCAGCTCGATGAACGCTTGGTCGCGCTGCAACGCCAAGGGCGCATCGGCTTTCACGTCGGCTCGCTCGGTGAAGAGGCAGCCATCATCGGTTCGGCCTTCGCCATGCGCCAGAGCGACTGGCTATTCCCTTGCTACCGCGAGTTCGGCGCAGCTTTGATGCGCGGGCTGGGCTTGCAAAAATTCATGGACAACATGTTCGGCAACGCCAACGACACGGTGCAGGGGCGGCAGATGCCAAACCACATCACGTCGCGCGAAACCGGATTCACCTCGGTCAGTTCACCGGTCGGCACGCAGATCACACAAGCCGTCGGCTTTTCGTGGGGCGCCAAGATCGACGGCAAGGACGTGGCCAGTCTGGTCTACTTCGGTGACGGCGCGACCAGCTCCACGGATTTCCACAGCGGGATGAATTTCGCCGCCGTGTTCAAGGTGCCGGTGGTGTTCTTGTGCCGGAACAACGGCTGGGCGATCAGCGTGCCGGCTGAGCGGCAAACCGCTACCCGCACTTTTGCCGAGAAAGCAGCGGCTTATGGCATCCCGGGCGTGCGCGTGGATGGCAACGACATCTTCGCCGTGGTCAGCGTGGTGCGAGAGGCCGTGCGTCGAGGCGAACAGGGCCTGGGCCCCACTTTGATCGAGGCCGTGACCTACCGCATGGGTGGGCACTCCACCAGTGACGACCCCAATCGCTACCGCCCGACGGACGACCTCAAGCCCTGGGCCGAGCGTGATCCGCTCGCCCGCCTGCGTCAGTATTTGGAACGGCACAAAGCTTGGGATGACCGTGCTGAGCAAGCGCTGATCGCGGACATCGATCAACGTTTTCGAGCAGCGGTCGCCGTCAGTGAGAGAACACCGCCGCCTCCGCTGGAGTCGATCTTCGAAGACGTGTACCAAAAGCCGCCCTGGCATTTGCAGGAGCAGCGCGCGGAACTCTTGCACGGCCCGCGAGCACCTTCCTCCCACTGACGCCTTGGCCGTGAGCGTGAGCGCGATGCTCGGACCTCTGATTTCGACCTTAGCCGGGCGCATAGCCCCGGAGCGATAGCGATGCCGCAGATGAACATGGTGATGGCCGTCAACGAGGCCCTTCGCTCGGCGATGCGCCGCGACAAACGCGTGGTGGTGCTCGGCGAAGACGTGGGCAAAGTGGGCGGCGTATTTCGCGTGACCGCCGGCCTTCAGGAAGAATTCGGCGAAGAACGCGTGATCGACACGCCGCTCAGCGAGAACGGCATCGTCGGCTGCGCGGTCGGCATGGCTCTGTATGGCATGGTGCCTGTGGTCGAGATCCAATTTGCCGACTTCATTTGGCCTGCGTACGACCAAATCGTGAACGAGCTGGCGAAGTACCGCTATCGCTCGGGCGGTGAGTATCCGGCCAAATTGGTGATCCGCACCCCGGTCGGCGGTGGCATCAAGGGCGGGCACTACCACTCGCAACACCCGGAAGCCGCCTTCATCCACGTCGCTGGCCTGAAGGTGGTTTGCCCATCCAATCCCTACGATGCCAAGGGCTTGCTGCTCGCCTCCATCCAGGATCCGGATCCGGTGCTGTTCTTCGAGCCCAAGCGCGTTTACCGCGCGGCCAAGGGTGAGGTGCCCGAGAACGACTACATCGTGCCGCTCGAGAGCGCGAAGGTCGTGCGTCCGGGACGCCACGTGACCGTTCTGGCCTACGGGGCGATGCTGTACGAGGCGCTCGACGCCGCCGCCAAGGCCGCCGAAAAGGGCGTGGAAGCCGAGGTGATCGATTTGCGAACTCTGTGGCCGGTCGACCTTGCGACGATTGTCACCAGCGTGAAACACACCGGGCGGCTAGTCGTCGTGCACGAGGCAGCACGCACTTGCGGTTTCGGCGCTGAGCTCGTGTCTTTGGTGGTGGAGCGTTGCTTCTACCACCTGGAGGCGCCGCCCGTGCGCGTGACCGGCTTCGATACGCCGTTCCCGTACACCCTCGAGATGGAGTATATGCCGCTTTCCCACCGCATTTTGCCGGCTCTATTGGACTCCGTGCGCTCCTAGTCGGGAGTCCTTGACCTGCATCCCGATCCCAGCGAGAAAAACTGCCCATGGCGAAGTTCGAGTTCAAGTTGCCGGATATCGGCGAAGGCGTTGCAGAGGGTGAAATCGTCAACTGGCTGGTCCAGGCCGGCGACGAGGTCACCGAGAATCAAGAAATGGTCGAGGTGATGACCGATAAGGCCACCGTCACCATCGGCGCGCCCAAGACCGGCAAAGTCAGCGAGCTTCGCTTCAAGGTAGGTGACACGGTTCCGGTTGGCCAGGTGCTGATCGTGTTCGAGACCGGTGGAGGCGAAGCAGCCGCTGCTCCGCCCGCCGCCGCAGCACCAGCACCAGCACCAGCACCAGCTCCTGCCGCGGCAGCCGCTCCGGCTCCCGCGGCCGCCGCAGCTCCCGCCAAATCGGAAGGGCCCGTGGCGAGCGCCGTGGGCGACATCCGAGAATCGTTGCCGGGCATGACGCCGGTCGCCGCCAAGGGCGGCTCTGATTACTACGCGGACAGGCCGCTGGCCGCGCCTGCCACGCGCAAGCTCGCTCGCGAACTCGGTGTGGATTTACGGCGCGTCGAGCCGAGCGGCTCCGCCGGGCGCGTGACCCGTGAAGACGTGGAGCGCAGTGTGAATGGCGCTTCCGCGCCCGCTGCCGCCGCCGAAGCACCGGCTGCCAAAGCGCCCGCTCAGCCGCCGGCGGCGCCTTCGCGGCAAGCCACGGACGAGCGCGTGCCGATCCGCGGTCTGCGCAAGCGCATCTTCGAGAACATGGCGCGCTCCAAGCATACGGCAGCGCACTTTCACTACGTCGACGAAGTCGACGTGGCCGCCATCACCAACTTGAAAGACCGCGCCAAACCCTACGCCGAGAAAGCGGGCGTGAAGCTCACGTTCTTGCCGTTCCTGGTCAAAGCGGTGGTCGCGGCGCTCAAGCGGCATCCGCGCCTCAACTCGCATATCGACGAAGCGGCGATGGAGCACGTCCTGCGCAAGACGTACGACATCGGCATCGCCACCTCGACCGACGCGGGCCTGATGGTGCCGGTCGTTCGCAATTGCGACCGGCTGAGCATTCTGGAGATCGCCAGCGAGATCGATCGCGTGGCCCGCGCTGCTCGCGAAGGCAAGAGCCAGAAAGAGGACCTGGGCGGTTCGTCTTTCACCATCACCTCGCTGGGTAAGCTGGGCGGGCTGATCGCGCCGCCGATCATCAACTATCCCGAGGTCGGCATCATGGGCGTCCACGCCATCAAGAAGAAGCCGGTCGTGCGCGGGGATCAGATCGTGATTGGCGAGGTCATGAACCTGAGCTTCTCCTTCGATCACCGCATCATCGATGGTGACGTCGGTGCAAACTTCGCGCAGGAGATTATTTCGTACCTGCAGGAGCCCGATCGGCTCGTCGTCGAAATGGCCTAGTGAGTAAGTCCGGCGCTCGGCGTGCACCCGCCGAGCGCAACGCCACCCACCGACACGATCCTACATGGGCGCACAACGCGCTGGCCCCGCGGACGCCTGCTGGGCGGGCCATCGTGCGCTTCGAACGTTCGAGCCCCTAAAAACAAAGCGGCAACGGGTCGCGGTTCACGCTATTCATTTGCGAGATCCGCCGGCTCGCCGGGTCGGCTGTAAAGGTGTAGCCTGTTGTCGGTAAAACGTGAATCTTGGGAGTCTTCGACCGCGATGAAGGGTCTGTTCAGTGTCGCCGCGTTTGCGCTCGTCTTGCACAGCGCAGGGTTTGCTCGCGCGGCTGAGGAAGCCTCCGAACCAACCCCGGCCCAAGTACGCACCGCAGCAGAGGCGTTCGATCGCGGTCGCGAAGCGTACAAGACCGAGGACTACGTCGAAGCAGCCGAGCAGTTCGAAAGCGCGGATGCCAATGCGCCCAGTGCAGCAGCGCTAGAACTCGCCATTCGTGCGCGAGACAAGGCGGGCCAACTCGACCGCGCAGCAACGCTCGCAGCGCTGGCGCTCGCGCGCCATCCAGACGACCCGAACATCCAGAAGATCGCGCCGCCGATCCTCGAGCGGGCCAGGGCCGAGCTGTTCGAGCTCAACCTGAAATGTGACGAAGCCTGTGACGTGACCGTCGCCGGCAAGATTGCACCGGGCCGTCGAGCCACCGATCGCACTGTTTTTTTGGGATCAGGAACCTACGCCGTGCGCGCCGGCTGGTCAGCGGATCGCTCGGCGTCCCAATCGGTCGAGGCGAGCAAAGGTCAGACGGGTTCGTTGGAATTCCGCGCCCCCGAGGTGGTCGTGGCTTCTCCGCCGGTGGTTGCACCGGTCATCGTACCGCCGCCCACGCCGGCGGAAGACACCCCGGCCAAGTCGGGTAAGCTTCCACCCGTGGCTTTTTGGGTGGGTGTCTCGCTGACGGCCGTACTGGGCGGCGTGTCGGTCTGGAGCGGCATCGATACGCAAAACAACCCGGGCCCGGATCGGGTGCGGGAAGCCTGCAAGCCGGTCGACAGCAATGGCACGCACAGCGCCGAGTGTGATTCGCTCTACAACCAGGGGCTCGATAAGCAACAGCGAACCAATGTATTGCTCGGCGTGACCGCCGGTGTCGGCGTCGCGACCGCCGTGCTGGGCGTGTTCTTCACCGACTGGGGTGGCTCGAAGAAGCCCGATCCGGAGCAAGCCGCCAAGGCGCGTCCCAAGGGCTTCAGCGTTCAGCCGTGGATTTCGGTTGGTTCTGGGGCGAGCGTCGGGGCGCTCGGAAGGTTCTAGCGAGTGGCGAAACTCTTCGACCCCGGCGCGGGACGGCAGCGCGTCGATCGCTATGAGCTGGTGGGCGAGATCGCGTCCGGCGGCATGGCCACGGTGTACCTCGCGCGCCTGACCGGCGTCGGCGGCTTCCAGCGCTTCGTTGCGATGAAGCGGCTGCACCCGCACCTTGCGGGCGAGAAAGAGTTCGTCGAAATGTTCTTGGATGAAGCGCGCATTGCTGCGCGCATTCATCACCCGAACGTCGTGCCCATCCTCGAGGTCGGTGCCAGCGCGGTCGGCTACTACCTGGTGATGGAGTACATCGAGGGCGACACGCTGGCGCGCCTTTTGGCCCGCGCCGCGACTCGCGGCAAGCGCTTGCCGGTCGGCATCGCCCTGCGCATCGCGCTCGATATGCTCTCCGGTCTGCATGCCGCCCACGAGCTTCGCGACGACATGGGTGATCCGGTGCATCTGGTGCATCGCGACGTCTCACCACAAAACGTGCTGGTCGGCGTCGACGGCATCGCGCGCATCACCGATTTCGGCGTGGCCCGCGCGGCCAGTCGTTTGACTGCCACGCGCGTCGGTCAGCTCAAGGGCAAAATCGCCTACATGGCGCCCGAGCAAGCGGCGGGTGAAGAGACCATCGACCGGCGCGCGGATGTGTTTGCGGCGGGCATCGTGGTCTGGGAAGAGCTGGCCGCGAAGCGTCTGTTCAAGGCGGAGAACGAAGCGGCCACGCTGTCGCGCGTGATGACCGAACCAGTGCCGGCGCTGACCTCGATTGTCCCGGGGCTGAGCGTTGCGCTGTCCACCGTGGTGCTCCGCGCGCTCGATCGCAATGCCGATCTGCGTTTCGCGAGCTGCGCGCAATTCGCCGACGCGCTCGAGGCCGCCGCTACCGGGAACGAGAGCATCGCCACGCCACGCGAACTCGCTGCGTACGTGACCGAGGTTTTGGGTGATGAAGTGTCCGCCCAGCGCGAGGCCGTTCGCGCTTGGATCGCACGGAGCGAGCCGAGCCAGGTGGACGCCGCAAAGCCGGCGGCGGTCCCGTCGACGAGCGTGTCGGCCGCGGCCATGAGCTTGCCCGGTCTCGACGCATCGCAGGCCGCCGCGCACACGCAAAGTTTGGCGCCCAAGGGGCGCAGTCCGGCCTGGCTATTCTTGCTCGTCACGCTGCTGTTGCTCCTGGTCGGGGCTGGTAGCTTCCTGTTCGCGCGCCAGACCAGCCCGAACAGCGGTTTGCCGGTTCCGACCGCCCCGCCAGCTGCCGCCGCCGACGTTCCGAGCACCCCCCCGGTGACGCTTCCGCTCGAGCTCCCGGTCGCGCCCAGCGCGTCCAGCGCGTCCAGCGCGTCCAGCGCGTCCAGCGCGCTGGCCCCTCCTGCGCCTGTCCCGTCGCCCAGACCTCCAGCGGTTCAGCGCCCCCGCGGACCAGTTGGCGGCGATCCGAACGCTAGGAAGCCCAAGAAGAAGGTCGACGAGGACCTAAACTTCAATAACCCGTATCGTTAGCGCCGGCGCACTGACCGCCTGCTTAGTGTTCGTCCGTTGGCGGCCGTTGACAGCGGCGAGGTCGGCTGCTAGTTGTCCCGCGCCCTACTGGTCCCTTCGGCACAACCGCAGTGTTTTCGCGAGGTTGTCCGCTGAACCCGTCGCTTTACGCCTGAGAACCCCGTGGCCGTCAAGAGATTCTGCCTATTCACCGGCAATGCCAATCCGGCATTAGCCACCGAGATTGCGAAGGTGCTCGACACCCCGCTCGGTGAGGCGCGCGTGTCGCGCTTCAGTGACGGCGAGACCTTTTGCGAGATCGGCGAGAACGTGCGCGGTCTGGACACGTACGTGATTCAGCCGACGTGTTCGCCGGTGAACGACAACATCATGGAGCTCTTGATCATGTGCGACGCGCTGCGCCGCGCTTCAGCGAGCTCGATCACCGCCGTGATGCCGTACTACGGCTATGCGCGCCAAGACCGCAAGGTTGCGCCGCGCACGCCGATCACCTCCAAGCTGGTGGCCGATCTGCTGGTCTCCGCGGGCGTTTCGCGCGTGCTCTCGGTCGACCTGCACGCGGGACAAATTCAAGGGTTTTTCAACATCCCGCTCGATCATCTGTACGCCCTGCCGGTGTTCCTCGAGGACTACCTGAAGGCGCGCTTCAACAAGGATTCGGTGTTCGTGGCCCCGGACGCGGGTGGCGTCGAGCGCACGCGCGCGTACTCCAAGCGCTTGGGCGCTTCGCTGGCCATCATCGACAAGCGTCGCGAACGCGCGAACGTGAGCGAGGTGATGCACATCATCGGTGACGTGACCGGCAAAGATTGCATCATCGTCGACGACATGATCGACACCGCCGGCACGCTGTGCAACGCCGCCCGCGCGATCATGGACGGCGGCGCGCGCAGTGTCGTGGCTTGTGCTACGCATGGCGTCCTCAGCGGTCCGGCGGTAGAACGGATCGAAGAATCACCGCTCGAAGAGGTCGTGGTGACCAATTCGGTGCTCGCTTCCGAAGAGGCTCGAGCCTCCAAGAAGATCAAGTTCCTGTCGATTGGCCGCCTGCTGGGCGAAGCCATTCGACGCATTCATAATAGTGACTCGGTGAGCTCGCTGTTCGTGTAGCGGCAGCAATTTTGGGAGATGTGAGAGATGGAAGCAATCAACGTTACTGCCAGCCGACGCGATGGACATGGAAAAGGCGCCGCGCGCCGCTTGCGCAGCGAGGGTCGTATCCCTGCAGTCGCTTACGGTAAAGAGCTGCCGACGCAGCAACTCGCCGTGCCGCCGGACGCGATCAAGTCCGTGCTCGCCAGCGCCTGGGGCCGCAACACGGTCGTGAAGTTGAACGTCGACGGCAAAGAGGGCCTGACCGTCTTGCTCTCCGACTTTCAGTATCACCCCCTGACCCGCGCGCTCTTGCACGCTGACTTCCTGCAGATCCATTTGGATCAGCCGGTCAACGTGGAAGTGCCGCTCGAGCTCACGGGCAAGGCGGCCGGCGTGGTCGCTGGTGGCACGCTGCGCCAGGTGTTCCGCAAGTTGCCGATCCGCTGCTTGCCGAATCAAATTCCGGTCAAGCTCGTGCACGACGTGACTGCGCTTGGCCTCGACGGCCACGTGGCCTCGAAGGACCTGGCTCTGCCCGAGGGCGTGTCGGTGCGTTTGCCGGCTGAGCAGACCGTCGCGTCGGTCGTCACCGAAATCGTGCGCACGGAAGAAGAAGCCGCGCCCGCTGCCGGTGCTGCTGCCGGTGCCTCCGTCGCCCCGGCCGCTGCCGGTGCCAAGGCGCCCGCTGCTGGTGCTGCTGCTGCCAAGGCGCCCGCCGCCAAGGCGCCCGCCAAGAAGTGATCCTGCTGGTCGGTCTCGGGAATCCGGGGCCGCAATACGCCGAGACCCGGCACAATGTCGGGTTCATGGCGGTCGACGCGTTCTGTGCGCCCAAGACGGCGGCAGAACGCGTCGTGTCGTTTCAGCCCCGCTTCGAAGGCCGATTTGCCGAACTCGAGCGCGGCGGCATGCGCATCGGTGTGCTCAAGCCGGAGACGTTCATGAACGCGTCGGGGCGGAGCGTGCGCGCGGCCACGTCATTTTTCGGGCTCGCGCCGGCGGCCGTGCTGGTGGTGCACGACGAGCTGGACATCCCATTCGGCGAGCTGCGCATCAAATCTGGCGGGGGCGACGGCGGACATCGCGGTTTGCGCTCGATCAGCGCGGAGTTGGCCGATCCGAACTATGGCCGGCTGCGAGTGGGAATCGGCCGTCCCCCTGCGCACTTTCAGGGTGACGTGGCAGATTTCGTGCTACAAGCCTTCGCCCTCGAGGAACGAAGCGAGCTCACCCGTGTGCTCGTCAGTACTTGCGAGGCGGCCTGGGCCGTCATTACCGACGGCCTTTCCCGAACGATGAACCGAACCAACCAGCGCATAGTGCGCTGATGGCTCCTTGCTCCTGACTCGACTCGCCGAATGGCGAGCGTGCTCGGGGGCCTTTCGCCCACAAGGAGAACTAAGTGGCAGCAGCAACGGCACAGAGCCTGCACAAGGCTCGAGAATACGAAACCATCTACGTCTTGAAGCCGACCGTTACTCGGGAGACTCAAGAAAAAATCGCGACCCGCCTGGAAGAGGTCGTCAGTCGTGAAAACGGCAAGCTGACTCAGGTCGACAACTGGGGTCGTCGTCAGCTCGCCTATCCGGTGGCCAAGCATCGTCGCGGCGTCTACGTGTACGTCAAGTACGTGGGCGGCGGCGCGTTGGTCAGTGAGTTCGAGCGCAACCTGCGCCTGCTCGATGACGTGCTCAAGTTCCAGACGGTCCT